>DATLGW010000404.1:0-1935 GCA_035540315.1 Burkholderiaceae bacterium
GTTCTTGTCGGGTTGGGCCATGCTGTTCTCCTTGCGCGGCGCGAGTCGCGACGGCGCCCGCCGTCGCGCCGGTTCGCTCGCTCCGTCGAGCGCAGCAGCATCCGTGCCAACCTCCCGCGCTTGCGCCTGCCGCAAGGCGGCGTCGAGCCAGCGGCCGATCGCCGTGACCACGTGACGCTTCTCGGGCTCGGTCAGCGGCCGGCCGCGCGGGATCGCGTGCCATTGCTGCAGGCAGCCCCGGCAGCAGGTTGCGGTCGCGTGCTGAGCGACGAATGCGGGGTGGCCGCGAAACGGCGTCTGCCGGCCGTCGTTGGCCGGCTGCGCGGCCGCCAACCGAGCGTCGACGAACTGCGTCGCATGCGCGAGAACGGCGTCGAGCCCGCGAATGCGCAAATACTCGAGCTCGCGCGGCGCCAGCCGGAACCGGCGGCGAAACGCCGACGTCGTCAGCGCCGGAAAGACCTCGTCGAGCGGGCGCATCGCTGCTGACCTGTGGATCGATTGCCGCTATTCTGACAGCGCGCCCGGCCGCACCCGTTCCCGATGAACCCAGCGCAAATTCCGTTCCTGCTGTACGGCACCGCGTGGAAGGAAGCGCAGACCGCCGCGCTGACCGAGCTTGCGCTGCGGGCGGGCTTTCGCGGAATCGACACCGCGAACCAGCGACGCCACTATCACGAAGCCGGCGTCGGACAAGGCCTGGCGACGGCCTACCGCGACGGCGTGGCGACACGAGCCGATCTGTTCCTGCAGACCAAGTTCACCGACGTCGCGGCTCAGGACGAGCGGCTGCCGTACGATCCGCGCGCCGACCTCGCCGCGCAGGTATCGCAGTCGCTGTCGAGCTCGCTCGAGCACCTGGGCACCGATTACGTCGACAGCTTGTTGCTGCACGGGCCGCAATCGCACCGTGGCTGGACCGGCGCCGACGACCGGATCTGGGGCGCGATGATCCGCGAGCGCGACGCCGGGCGCACGCGGCGCATCGGCGTCAGCAACGTGACGCTGCGCCATCTGCAGCAACTTCTGGAGCGCTCTGCGCAGCGGCCGGCATTCGTGCAGAATCGCTGCTTTGCGCGAACTGGCTGGGACCGCGACGTGCGCGCGTTCTGCCGCGCGCACGACATCGTCTATCAGGGCTTCTCGTTGCTGACCGCCAATCCCGACGTGCTGCGCGAACCGCTGGTGCTGCGGATCGCAGCGCGCGAGGGCGCGACGCCGGCGCAAGTGGTGTTCCGCTTCGCGATCGGCGTCGGCATGCTGCCGCTGACCGGCACCGGGGACCCGCAACACATGCAGCAGGACCTCCAGGCTGCGGCGCTGTCCCTGACCGACGACGAACTGCGGGCAATCGAGCGGATCCGCGGATGACGGACCGATCGCGAACACCGGAGGAAACGCAATGAGATCCGCGCTCGTGGTCGGCGCCGGCCCTGGAATAAGCCTCGCGTTCGCGCGCGTGCTCGCCGCGCACGACTATACGGTCACGCTCGCGAGCCGCACGCCGGGTGCCGAGCTGATTGCCGAAGCCGGCAGGATCGGCGCCCGGATTGCGACCGCCGACGCCACCGATGCCGCACAGGTCGAGCGGCTGTTCGCCGAGCTGGACGCCGGCGGCGATGCGCTCGACGTCGTGCTGTACAACGCCAGCTACCGTGTCCGCGGACCGCTGGTCGGCCTGGACCCGGCTCAGGTCGCCCGCAGCCTGAACGTGACCGCGTTCGGCGGCTTTCTGGTCGCGCAGCAGGCTGCGCGCCGGATGCTGGCGCGCGGCAGCGGAACGATGCTGTTCACCGGCGCGTCCGCGAGCGTCAAGGGTTATCCTGAATCGGCGCCGTTCGCGATGGGCAAGTTCGCGCTGCGCGGGCTTGCGCAGTCGATGGCGCGAGAGCTCGCGCCGCGCGGAATCCACGTCGCCCACGTCGTCATCGACGG
>DATLGW010000405.1:0-7127 GCA_035540315.1 Burkholderiaceae bacterium
CCTTTCCAGCCGAACGCGACCGTTCCCCGCCCGGCCCCGACGCTGCCCTGCTCGACCGCCTTCGCAGCCCGAGCGGACTCCAGCGCGAGCCGGACGTGCTCGGCCGAGACGGGCCGGCTGCGGATGTCATTCAACACGCCGTCGTTCGTCTCCGCAACCACAGGATTGATCGAGCGTACCTGCTCCATCCCCGGCTGCCCAAGCATCCATTCCGCAAGCGCGTCCGCGGCCTTCCACACGCCCAGCGTGCAGGTCAGCAGGATCGGCGTCTCCAGCTCGCCGAGCTCGGCGAGCTGCGTACTGCCGATCAGCTTGCCGAAGCCGTTGCCGACGTGGATCGCTGCGGGCACCCGCTCCAGGAACACGTTGCCTGGATGCGGACGAACCGCAGTGACGCCGGTTCGCACTGCGCTGCCGCTGTCGATCGTCACTTGTCCGACGGCGACGCCGGGGACGTCGGTGATCGAGTTCAGCGGCCCGGCAGGAAGCTCGCCCGGCACGACTCCGAGCTGACGCGCGGTCGCGCGGCGGTCTGCGGCGTTCGGCGGCACAGCGGGCTCCAGGGCGGCGACCGGATCATTGTCCTCGGCACCCGTCTGCCAGAATGTACGCTAGGTTACATTTCGCCGGCGCGCTGCTGCCTACCATAGCGACGGAGGACCGATCGATGCCCAACCACATCGTCTGCATCACGTTCGACTTCGACGCAATGTCCGGATTCATCGCGCGCGGGATGACCAGCCCCACGCCGATCTCGCGCGGCGAATTCGGCGCCGTCGCGGTGCCTCGGATCCTGGCGCTGCTCAAGCAATACCGCGTGCCGGCGACGTGGTTCATACCCGGACACACGCTGGAGACGTATCCGCAGCGCTGCAGCGAGATCTTCGACGCCGGCCACGAGATCGGCCATCACGGCTGGACCCATGTGCCGCCGAACGACCTGACGCGCGAGCAGGAGGAGCACGGTCTGGTGCGCGCGAACGAGCAGATCCGCCGGCTGACCGGCAAGCTGGCCCGCGGCTACCGCTCGCCGTCGTGGGACCTGTCGCCGAACTCGGTCGAGCTGCTGCTCGCGCACGGTTTCCGCTACGAGAGCAGCATGATGGGCGACGACTACACGCCGTACCGCGTGCGGCTCGGCGACGTGATCGAGCTCGACCAGCCCGCGGTGTTCGGCAAGCCGACGCAGCTGATCGAGCTGCCGATCAGCTGGACCCTCGACGACTATCCGCACTTCGAGTTCGTCCGGACCAAGACCTACGTGCTGCAAGGCCTGATGAACGCGAACTCCGTGCTCGAGAACTGGGTTGCCGACTTCGAGTACATGCGACGCACGGTCGATTGGGGCGTGCTGACCTACACGTTCCACCCGTTCGTCATCGGCCGCGGCCACCGAATGATGGTGCTGGAGAAGCTGCTGCGCGCGCTGGCCGAGGGCGGTGCGCAATTCGTCACGATGGAGGACGCGGCGGCGCTGTACGACCAGCGATTCCCGCTGCGCGCCTGACTGCAGGAACGACACACGATGGACAAGCTCAGGACGCGCGACGGATTGCATGTCGCCTACTACGTCGACGACTTCACCGACCCCTGGACCGAGCCCGAGACGCTGCTGCTGCTGCACGCCGCGATGGGCAACTCGCGACGTTGGTTCCGTTGGGTTCCGCCGTTGTCGCGACACTTTCGCGTCGTGCGGATGGATTTGCGCGGCCATGGCGCGTCGGACAAGCCGGCGCCGGACGCACCGTTCTCGCTGGCGCAGCTGGTATCCGACGCGGTCGAGGTGCTCGACCGCATCGGCTGCCGCACGGCGCACGTGGTCGGCAACTCCGCGGGCGGCTACGTGTCGCAGCAGCTCGCGATCCACCACCCGGAGCGGGTCGCCACGCTCGCGCTGTTCGGCTCGACGCCGGGGCTCAAGCACAGCCACGCGCCGACCTGGATCCCGAAGATCCAGCAGGTCGGGCTCAAGAAGTTCCTCGCCGACACGATCCACGAGCGTTTCGACGCCAGCGCCGATCCAGCGCTGGTCGCCTGGTTCATCGAGCAAGCGGGATCGAATGATCCCGCGTTCATTGCACGGTTCGTTCTGCACATGGCGACTCACGACTTCCTCGATCAGCTCGACCGGATCCGCTGCCCGACGCTGATCGTCGCTGCAGGCAAGGAGCCGATCGGACACGCGGGGACCTATGCGCAGATGCAGCAGCGGATCCGGGGCAGCGAACTGATCTACTACGACACGACCGGCCACAACATCTGCGACGGGTACGCGGACCGCTGCGTGCAGGATCTGCTGCAGTTCCTGCGCAGCCGCGCGACGCCGGCCGCCGCCTGACCGCTGCGGCGGCGCCGGCCCCCTCGGTTGCGCCCGCTCAGTCCGCCTGGATGTTCGCGCGCTTGATCACGTCGGCCCACTGCGCGACCATCTTCCGCATCTGCTGCGTGTGCTCCTGCGGCGAGTTTCCGACCGGAATGAAGCCCAGTGCCGCAAGCCGCTCCTGCAGCTCGGGCGCGCGCAGCGCCTTCACCAGGTGCTCGCTCAGCATGCTCAGCACCTCCGGCGGCGTCCCGGCCGGCGCGTAGACGCCCCACCAGCTGTCGGCGTCGACGCCGGGAACGCCCATTTCGGCGAACGTCGGCACGTCGGGCATCGCCGGATTGCGCCGCGAGCCGGTGACGGCCATTGCGCGCAACCGCCCCGCCTCCACGAACTGCCGCGCCGTGCTGATCCCGGCGAACTGCATGTGAACCTGCCCGCCCAGCAGGTCGTTCATTGCCGGGCCCGTTCCCTTGTACGGAATGTGCGTGATGTCCACGCCGGCCGCCAGTTTCATCAGCTCGGCCGCCAGATGCGTGGACGTGCCATTTCCGCCGGATGCATAGTTCAGCTGCCCGGGCTTCTGCTTCGCGAGCGCCAGCAGCTCCTTGAGGTCCTTCGCCGGCACCGAAGGGTGCGTGACCAGCAGCACCGGCGCGGTCGCCATCATCGTCACGCCGGTCAGGTCCTTCAGCGTGTCGAACGGCATCTTCTTCAGCAGCCCGGGATTGACGACGACCGCAGTGTCCGTCGCGAGCAGCGTGTAACCATCGGCCGGCGCCTTCGCGACCAGGTCGCTGCCGATGACCGTCGCCGCGCCCGGACGGTTCTCGATCACCAGCGGCTGGCCGATCGAGTTGCTGACGACCGGCGCGAGCAGCCGCATCAGGTTGTCAGTGCCGCCGCCGGGGCCATAGGGAACGATCACCCGGATCGGCTTGGCGGGAAATTTTTCCGCTTGCGCGTGAGCCTGCGGCGGGCCGGCAGCGAATGCCAGCGCCAGAACCGCGACCGAGATCGAAATCAGCTTCTTCATCAGCTCCCTCCGATAAACCACGACTGGGCGACGTCGTCGAGCTCGTCGACGCGCAGGATCTGCTCGATCAGACGGTCGGCCGCGCCGGCAGTCAACGGCCGCTCGCCCAGCATCAGGCATTCGCGGACCTTGGCGCGCAATTGCGCGTCGGTGACCGGTCGGCCCGGCGCGCCCGGATAATCGTCGGCACGCTCGCGCAGCGTCTGGCCGCCGCGCAGGCGCACGGTCAGCGTCACCGGAGCGAAGCGCCCGGTGTGATCGGCAGCGACGCGGACCGCCACGCGAGCGGCGAGCGCGCCGAGCGCCGGATCGCAGACGGCCTCGGTCTCGATGTCGCCGACCGACAGACGTCCGCGCGCAAGCGCGCATGCCACCGAGTATTGCAGGCTGAACTGCGCCGAGACCTGCGGACTGGCTCCCGGCTCGAACGGCGCGCCCACGAGCCGGTCGATGAACTCGGAGACGTCGACCGTGACCGCGTCGATCTGCTGCGCGATGGCCGGTGCGCGCGCATGGAGCCGCAACGCCGCGTCGATCGCGGCGTGATTGCACAGGCAACTCGGAAACGCCTTGATGCAGCTGTCGGCGAACGTGTAGCGCTCGCCCAGCTCGCGCGTGATCGCCTCGGGATCGAGCGGCGCGTACACCGCCGCCGTGCCGAAGCGGCCCTCCAGCGGTTGTCGCGGCGCACCGACGCCGCAGCCGGCCAGCAACGCGCTCTCCAGCCCGTCACGGGCCGCGAACGCGGACTGCAGCCGCTTGGTCAGGCTGCGCTCGATCAGCGGCTGCTGCGTGCCCGCACTGCGACTCATCGCGATCCCCAGCGCATCGAGCATGCGGTCGGCGTCGAAGCGCATCGCATTGCCGCAGCCTGCGGCTGCTCCGTAGACGCCGAGCACCGACGTGTAGAACCAGCCGGGATGCGAGCGAACCGCCAATCCGAGGCGCGACAGCGTTTCGCTGCCGGCGACGAACGCAGCGAGCAGCCGGCGCCCGTCGAGCCGCTCGCG
Organism: Burkholderiaceae bacterium; assembly: GCA_035540315.1. Classification (GTDB taxonomy): domain Bacteria; phylum Pseudomonadota; class Gammaproteobacteria; order Burkholderiales; family Burkholderiaceae_E; genus DATLGW01. Next base: position 4,367 of record DATLGW010000405.1, read on the forward strand.
TTGCGCCAGCGCCAGCACTGCCGGCAGCACGACCACGCCGGCGTGCACGGTCGCGTCGTTGTGCACGCTGTCGAAATCCAGCGCCGCGGCGAGCACGCCGTTCGCCAGCGCCGCCTGGATCGGCGGCGCGACGCGCGACGATCCCCAGATCGCAGATTCGCCGGCACCTGCCGACAACTCGAGCAGTCGGGGCACGAATTCGGCGCCTTCGGCGCGCCACCCGGCCCAAGCGCAACCGAGCGTGTCGAGGATCAGGCGTTTCGCTGCCGCGATCGCCGGCGGCGGAAGATCGTCATAACTCAGCCCGGCGGCCCACGCCGCGATGGTCCGGCTGACTGCCGCGGCCGGAGCCGTCACGGCGAGCGGCACGTTCATGCCGATATCGGCGCACCCGGAGCGCCAGCGCGCCGGCGCGTTCCGGCGCGCGGCCCGGCGATGCAGCCACCGGCGAAGCGCATGGACCCGATCCTCGTCGTGTCGTCGTTCAGCAAGCAGAGCGCCTCATTGTAGATCCCGGCATGCCGGCGATTCCGATGGCTGCCGCCGCCCTGCAGCCCGTTCGGGGATGGTAGCGGCTCGCGCTGCTCTTAGAATGTTCGCTAGGTTACAAACTGGCCCGAAACCGATGGCCCCTTCCGCCTCGACGCCCGCTCCGCGCCGCGAACACGCGCTGAAGGCGCTGCGCGCCACGCGCTGGTTCGCCGAGCTGCCCGAGGACGCGCTGCAGGAGCTCGCCCAGATCAGCCGCTTTCGGCGGATGAAGGACGGGCAGCTGCTGGTCCATCGCGGCGCGCAGCCCGACGGGCTGGCAATCATCCTCGAAGGCGAGATCCGCAGCCGCTCGTTCTCGCTCGACGGCCACGAGATCGTGTTCTCGATGCTCCGGGCGGGTACGGTGTGGGGTCTGGTCGCCGTTCTCGACGGACTCGGTGCAGTCCACGACGCGACCGCCCATGGCGATACGCACGTGCTGATCGTGCCGCGCCTGGGTTTCCTGAGGATCCTCGGGCAGCGTCCCGAGCTGTACCGGCATTTCGTGCCGATGCTGTGCTATCGGCTGCGCAAGGCGTATACCGCCGTCAACGAGCTGGCGCTGGCCCCGGTGCGCCAGCGGCTCGCCCGGCAGCTGTGTGCGCTCGCGGTCTCGGACGAACGCGAGCAGCCGGCGCGCGCATTGTCGCTGACTCAAAGCGATCTGGCAGTGCTGCTGGGCGTGACCCGCCCCAGCGTGAACCGCGCGCTCAAGGAGTTCGAGCGCGAGGGCCTGATCGAGCTCGGTTACGCGCGCGTGACGGTTCGCGATTTCGCGGCGTTGCACCGGGTGTGCGCGGATCCGCAGCTGTTCGCGCTGTGATCGGCGAATCGGCCGGTCCGGCAGATCCCGGCGCCGGGGAACCGGGTCGCATTACGGAGCGCCGCGAACGCCCGCAGCGCGCAGCGCGCCGGCAAGCCAATCGGGAACCGTCTTCCCGGCGCGAATCTCGTCGAGCCGCTCGCGCTCGGCCACCACCTTGCGTTCGGCAAGCTCGAGCACCTCGTCGACGCGCTCGCGCGGGATCGCGACGACGCCGTCGGCATCGCCGACGATCAGGTCCCCGGGCTCGACGCTGACGCCACCGACGGCGATCGGCCAGTTCACGCGCCCGCCGACGCCCTTGGTCGGCCCGCACGGATTGGCGCCGGCAGCGAAGATCGGGAACTCGCCGCCGCGCAACTCGTCGGTGTCGCGCACCGCAGCGTCGACGACGAAGCCCGCAAGCCCCATGGCGCGCGCCTGCGCTGCCATCAACGCGCCGCACAGCGCGCAGCTCAGATCGCCCCTGCCGTCGACGACGATCACGTCGCCCGGATTCGCGATTGCAAGCGCCGCATGGAACATCAGGTTGTCGCCAGGGCGCACTTCCACCGTCAGCGCAGGGCCCGCGACCTTCATCGACGGATTCAGCGGCGCAATGCGCCCGTGCAGCGTGCCGCGGCGGCCGGCGACGTCGGCGAGGATCGCGCTCTGGTACGCCGCTGCGCGCGCGACCCGCTGCGGATCGACGCGCTCGAAGTCGGTTCGAATGTCGGGGGGAGCGATGACAGCCTCCGGCAATGAAAGGTTCGCGTTGCAGTGCTGGCCGCCGAATCTTCACATCATCGCCGGATCGCGTCCAGCCGCATGCCGGCCAGCCAGGCGTGTCGTCGAGCTCGCTTCGGCCTGCCCGCAACGCCGGCGGGGCGGGCTGCCACCCGCTGGCATACAATCGCCGGATGCCGGTCCTGCGATCTCTGGGCGTGCTCGCCGCGGCATTGCTGTCGGCCGCGGCCGTCGCGCAACCGGTCGATCATCGGGAAGCGAAGGAGTTCTTCGCGCGTTACGTGTCGCTCGCGAATCGTCAGGATCCGAGCCTGGCCGATCAATACGCAAGCGACGCCCGGATCCGTGCCAAACAGCGGCTTCCCAACGGCAGCATTCGCCTGATCGAGCTGACCGGCGAGCAGTACCGCAAGCTGATCCGACAGACCTACTCGGGCCAGGTCTCGCAGCGGGACCGCAACGAGTACAGCGACGTCGTCATCGAATCGACCGCGTCGCAGACCCGGATCCGGGCCAAGCGCTACTCGGTCCACAAGTGCCACTGGGACCTGGACTACAACATCGTGATCGCGCGCCAGCCCGACGGCAGGCTGAGGATCGTCGAAGAGAACATCGACACGCATCCGCAGGCGACGTGCTGACGCGCCCGGTGCGGTCGCGCAGCGCCGCGAGCGGCGCAGC
>DATLGW010000406.1:0-2579 GCA_035540315.1 Burkholderiaceae bacterium
GCCTGAACGCGCGCGCTTGACGTCGCCGCGGCCGATCACCCGCTGCAGATCCGGCGCGGCGCCCAGGCGCTCCGACAGGCGGCGCGCCTGCAGCGCCAGCGGCTCGCGCACTGCCTGCATCTTGCGGTTCGTCATTCGCTGCTTCGGGCCGAGCACGCACATCGACGCGACGATCTCGCCCGAATAGCAGAACACCGGCATTGCGACGCAGCGCAGGCCGATGAACTGCTCCTCGTCGTCGACCGCATAACCGGCCGCGCGAATCCGGCGCAGCTCCGCTTCGAACCCTGCGCGCGTCGTGATCGTCCTGGGGGTGAGCGCATCGAGGCGCACGCTCGCCAACGCACGCTGCAGCTCGATCGCCGGCAACCACCCCGCGAGCGCCTTGCCCACGGCAGTGCAGTGAATCGGCCGCCGGCCGCCGACGTCCTGCACGACCCGCACCGGTCCGCTCGCCTCGTGCTTGGCCACGATCGTGACCGCGCCGTCGATCCATGCGGCAAGGCTGCTGCCCTCGCCGGTCGCGCGCGTCAGCTCCTCCAGAAACGGCTGCGCGATCTCGCCCAGCTGCTCTGCGCTCCAGCGGCTGCCGGTGAGGCGGTACAGCTTCTGCGTGAGCTCGTAGCTGCGCGTCGTCTCCTGCTGGCTCAGCCAGCCGAGGCTGACGAGCGACTGCAGCAGGTGGTGGACCGTGCTGCGGTGCAGGCCGAGCCTGCGCGCCGTGTTCGCCAGCGACGCGGGCCCCGGCGTTGCCGCGACCGCCTCGAGCACCGCAAGTCCGCGCTCGAGCGACCGGTGCGTCGCAGCCGCGCCGCCGGCCGCATCGCGCGCGCCCGGCCGCGCGTTGCGCGACTGCATCGGCGTGACCGCAGCGGTGCCGCGGCGTATCGGTTCTTGTTTCAAAGTACCGGACAGTGTTGACAGCGTTGTCTCAGCGCATAGACTAGCAGCGCGTCATGCATCGGAGCAAGCGCGGCTGGACCGGCTCGCAGGCGCGGCCTGCCGCCGGACCCGGCGCAAGCGGCAATCGAACGATGTCCAACCGAAGGAGGAACTCGCGATGAAGGTCGGCACTCGCGGCATGCGGTGGCTGTTGAATTCGTCGGCGGCATCCGCCGTCGCCGTGCTCGGTCTCGCAGCGTTCGCCGGCGCGTCCCCGGCGGCCGCACAAGCTCAGAAGACGTACACGATCCGGTTCAACCATGTGCTCGGACCGAAGGAGCCGTACCACGCCGGTTTCCAGAGCTGGGCCAAGCGGGTCGAGGAGCGCACCAAGGGCGGGCTGAAGATGGAGATCTTCCACAGCGCGCAGCTGGGCAAGGAAGAGGACATCATCGAGCAGATCCGGCAGGGCGCGAACATCGGGCAGAACACCGACTCGGCGCGGATGGGCAACTATGTTCCCGGGATCGCCGTGATGAACGGCCCGTATTTCGCCGAAACGCTCGAGGACGTCGCTAAGCTGCGCCAGGCGCCGACGGTGCTGAAGTGGCAGGAGGAGCTGGCGACGAAATTCGGCCTGAAGGTCGTCTGCTTCAACTGGGTGCAGGGTTATCGGCATTTCTTCACGAACAAGCCGATCCGCACGCCGGAGGACCTGAAGGGCCTGCGGATCCGCACCCCGCCGGCGCCGATCTGGCAGGAGTCGATCCGGGCGCTGGGCGCCGCGCCGGTCGCGATGGCCTTCGGCGAGATGTATCCGGGGCTGCAGCAGCGCGCGATCGACGGCGTCGAGCTGGTCTACAACAACATCCCCGGCGGGCGCTTCTATGAGGTGCTGAAGTTCGCGAACGAGACCGGCCACATCATGCTGATCAACTTCCAGGTGATCAGCTCGCGCTTCTTCGACACGCTGCCCAAGGAATACCAGAGCGCGCTGGTCGAGGAGTGCGAGCGCGCGGGCGACGAGACGTCGAAGGAGATCCTGCGGCTCGAGCGCGAGGTCAAGCAGCAGCTGAAGGCGCGCGGCATGACGATCGTCGAGGACGTCGACCTCGCCGCGTTCCGCAAGGCGGGCGAGCGGGCATACGACGCGCTGAAGATCCGCGACGCCAAGGACGCGGTCCACCGCGAAATCGGCAAGAAGTGATCGCAGCCGATCCGGCCCCGCCCGGCGGCGGGGCCGCCGCACGGTTCTACCGGACGTTCGTGCGCTGGGAAGCGTGGATCGCCGCGACGTTCCTGGTCGTGATGGTCGCGCTGATCTTCGCCGGCGGCGTCGCGCGGATGCTCGGGCATCCGCAGAACTGGACGACCGATGCTGCGCTGTGCCTGTTCGCCTGGGCGATGTTCCTGTCGGCCGACATCGCGTGGCGGCGCGACAGCCTGATGTCGATCGATCTGCTGACGCGCCGGCTGCCGGATGCCGCGCAGCGCGTCCTGCTGGGAATCAACCACCTGCTGATCGTGTCGTTCCTCGTCTACGCGATCGTGATGGGCACCTATCTGTCGTGGATCAGCCGCGCGCGCAGCTTCCAGGGGATCCCCGAGATCAGCTACTCGTGGGTCACGATGAGCATGCCGGTCGGCGCGCTGCCGACCGGCATGCTCATCGTGACCCACGAGTAGCTGATCTCGGG
>DATLGW010000407.1:0-3979 GCA_035540315.1 Burkholderiaceae bacterium
TGTCGGTCGAGGAGAACCTGCGGATCGCGCTCGCCGCCAGCGGCCAGCGCGACTCGCGGATTCCGGCGTGGGTTTTCGAGACGTTCCCGATCCTGCGGGATTTCCTGCGCCGGCGCGGCGGCGACCTGTCCGGCGGCCAGCAGCAGCAGCTCGCGATCGCGCGCGCACTGGTCACGCAGCCCAGGCTGCTGATCCTCGACGAGCCGACCGAGGGGATCCAGCCGAACATCATCAAGGACATCGAGCGCGTGATCGCAGGTCTGGCCGCGCAGCGGACGATGGCGATCCTGCTGGTCGAGCAGTACTACGATTTCGCGCGCACGCTGGCCGAACGGTATGCGGTGCTGCAGCGCGGGGAGGTCGTCCGCAGCGGCGTGGGCGCGCAGATGGACGCCGACGGGGTGCGGCAGCTGCTGGCGGTGTAGCGCGCCAAGCGCGTGTTCGACGCGATGATGCAGACGGAAAGGTTCGAAATCGCTGCAATCGACGCGGCCCCCGCGGTCGGCATTCGCGGCCGAGGGCGCTGTCGATTCCTCGATCCACGCGCGCGACACGATGCGGCGCCCGTTCCATTCGCCTTTCGAGACAACGAGTTGTCCCAGCTTCGCCATGTCGCGCGAACGCATGTACATGCCGCCGGAAGTGCTCGGATAGCCGTTGCGCAGCGCGGTCCAGCGCGCCCCGAGTGGATCGCTTGCAGCGCGTCGCGGCCCGTCAGCCAGTGATAGGACTCGAGCACGATCTTGCCGTTGCGCGCCAAGACCACGCTTCGCAGCGATCCGTATTTGCCCTCGTGCAGCCGCTGCATCGCCGCCGCCACGACAGCTTCGTCAACTCCCTCCGCGGCGAGCGTCGACACCGGCCAGCCGTCGCCGGTCTGCACGGGCGGGCTATAGGTGTAGCCGGAGACCGCATAGACAGACATCATTGCGCACGCGCCGATGAGCACGACCACGAGCGTGCAGAACACGTATGCCAGTAGTCTGCCTATCGATCGTGGCACGCAACACTCCCTTCGGCTTGTCTTGGCAGCGCCAAAAAAGCAGGTTGGGGTTCCACCAGCTGTCGCACAATACCCTGGAAACGCCGCGCGGGCGGCGAGCGCACGAGGGAACGATGACGCCAGGCGAACTGCTGCCGCAGGACGGCGAGCTCGAGGTCAACGAAGGGCGCGAGACCCGTGTCGTGCGCGTCCGCAACACCGGCGACCGGCCGATCCAGGTCGGGTCGCACTACCACTTCGCCGAAACGAACGCGGCGCTCGAATTCGAGCGTGACGCCGCGCGCGGCTGTCGGCTGAACATCGCCGCGGGTACCGCGGTGCGGTTCGAGCCAGGGCAGACTCGCACCGTGGAGCTCGTCGCGCTGGTCGGCGCGCGCAGCGTCTACGGCTTTCGCCAGCTGGTGATGGGGCCGCTCGATCCGCGCGCGAAAACGCGCGGTGGGCGCGGCACCGTGCGTTCGATCGGGGCGTCGCTGCTGGCGCTCGCGATCGCGGCAGTCGTGCTCGCCGCGCCATCGCTGGCGGAGGCGAAGGACGCCGCGGCCGCCGCGGACAGCTCGGTCGTGCTGGCCGCGCTGGCGACCCGCGCCGCGATCCGGCAGGCGGTCGAGGCGAAAGATCTCGATGCGCTGCACGCGCTGTATGCGGAACGGTTCACGCACACCCACGACTCGGGCAAGATCGACGGCCGCGATGCGCGAATCGTGTCGCTGCTCAAGGGCGAGCCGACGATCGAGCTTGCGCCGATGTCGGATCTGGAGGTGACGCAATTCGCGGGCAAGACCGCGATCCTGCGAGCGCGCAGCCCGATTCGCAGTCCCGCCGACGGCCTGTACTACGATGTTCGCTGGGTCCAGGTGTACGTGAACGACGGGCAGCGCTGGCAACTGGTGTCCGGCCAATCGACGCAGCTGCCCGGAAACGGGCGGCCACAGCCATGAAGATCTCGCGCCGCGCCTATGCCGAAATGTTCGGCCCCACGATCGGCGACCGCGTGCGGCTCGCCGACACCGACCTGCTGATCGAGGTCGAGCACGACCACGCGATTTATGGCGAGGAGGTCAAGTTCGGCGGCGGCAAGGTGATCCGCGACGGCATGGGTCAGAGCCAACTGCCGGCGGCGAAGGTCGCCGACACGGTGATCACGAACGCGCTGATCGTCGATGCCGTCGCCGGCATCGTGAAGGCCGACGTCGGCTTGAAGGCCGGGAAGATCTGGGGCATCGGCAAGGCGGGCAACCCCGACATCCAGCCGGGCGTGACGATCCCGATCGGCGCGGCCACCGAGATCATCGCCGGCGAAGGGATGATCCTGACCGCCGGCGGCATCGATTCGCACATCCATTTCATCTGCCCGCAGCAGATCGAAGAGGCGCTCGCGTCGGGCGTGACCACGATGCTGGGCGGCGGCACGGGCCCCGCGACCGGCACCAATGCGACGACGGTCACGCCGGGCCCGTGGCACCTGGAGCAGATGTACCGTGCCGCCGAAGCGTTCCCGATGAACCTGGGATTTCTCGGCAAGGGGAACGTCTCGCGGCCGCAGCCGATCCGCGAGCAGATCGAGGCCGGCGCGATCGGGCTGAAGCTGCACGAGGACTGGGGCACGACGCCGGCGGCGATCGACAACTGCCTGGCAGTCGCCGACGACTACGACGTGCAGGTTGCGATCCACACCGATACGCTGAACGAGTCCGGCTTCGTCGAGGCGTCGATCGCCGCGATGAAGGGGCGGGTGATCCACACCTATCACACCGAGGGCGCCGGCGGCGGACACGCGCCCGACATCATCAAGGTCGTCGGCGAGGCCAACGTGCTGCCGTCGTCGACGAACCCGACGCGGCCGTACACGGTCAACACGCTCGACGAGCATCTGGACATGCTGATGGTGTGCCACCACCTGGATCCGTCGATTCCGGAGGACCTGGCATTCGCCGAGAGCCGCATCCGTCGCGAGACGATCGCCGCCGAGGACGTGCTGCACGACCTGGGCGCGATCTCGATGATGTCGTCGGACAGCCAGGCGATGGGGCGCGTCGGCGAGGTGATCCTGCGCACGTGGCAGACCGCGCACAAGATGAAGCAGCAGCGCGGGCCGCTGGCCCCGGATACGGACCGCAACGACAACTTCCGCGTGCGCCGCTACATTGCGAAGTACACGATCAATCCGGCGATCACGCACGGCATCTCGACCTACGTCGGCTCGGTCGAAGTCGGCAAGTGGGCCGACCTCGTGCTGTGGCGCCCGGCGTTCTTCGGGGTGAAGCCGTCGCTGGTGCTGAAAGGCGGCACGATTGCGTACGCGCTGATGGGCGATCCGAACGCGTCAATTCCGACGCCGCAGCCGGTGCACGCGCGGCCGATGTTCGGCAGCTTCGGCGGCGCGCTCGCGGCCGGGTCGCTTCTCTTCATGTCGAGGGCGGCCGTCGACGCCGGCATGCCAAAGCGATACCGGCTGTCGCGCCCGGTCGTGCCAGTCGGCGGGATCCGCAAGCTCAGCAAGCGCGACATGGCGTTCAACGACTACCTGCCGGCGATGCAGGTCGACGCCGAGACGTACGAAGTCCGTGCCGACGGGCAGCTGCTGACTTGCGAGCCGGCAACGGTGCTGCCGATGGCGCAGCGGTATTTCCTCTTCTGAGAATCTCCGATGTCACTGCCGAAGCGGTTGCTGGCGATCGCGAACGAGTTCGCCGACCCCGATTCGCGGGTCGACGAGGTGCTCGAGCTCGCATTCGAGCAGCGCGAGAAGTCCCGGTTCCGAGCGGCGCTCGTGTCGGGCGAGGAGATCGGCGTCGATTTGCGGCCGGGAACGCTGATCCGGCACGGCGACCGGCTGCGGCTGCGCGACGGGCGCGTGGTCGCGGTCGAGGCGCTGGCCGAGGCGCTGCTCGAGGTCCACGCGCACGACGCGGCGCAGCTCGCGCGGATCGCCTATCACGTCGGCAACCGGCATGTGCCGCTGCAGGTCGGCGA
>DATLGW010000408.1:0-11277 GCA_035540315.1 Burkholderiaceae bacterium
GGTTGATCGTGACGATCGTGTCGGTTCCGAGCAGCCAGGTGTAGCCGTCGGGCGCGGCCCGCGCGGCGTCGGCCGCGCCGATGTTGCCGCTGGCGCCGGGCTTGTTCTCGATGACCAGCGGCTGGCCGAGCGCCGCATGCATCCGCTCCGAGATCGAGCGCAGCAGCAGATCGCTCGGGCCGCCCGGCGGGAACGGGTTCACGACCCGGATCGGCTTGGTCGGCCAGTTCTGCGCGGCCGCCGGCACCGCGGCGCCCGCGACGCCGGCGGCGAGCGACAGCGCGCACAGCGCGCGCATCAAGCGTCTGCGATTCATCGGTTTCTCCTCGTGTCACGCACCGCCGCGCGCTGCCAGCGCCTGCCAGATCCGCGCCGGCGTCATCGGCAGATCGAGCTCGGTCACGCCGCGCGCCGACAATGCATCGAGCACCGCGTTCGCGCCCGACGGCAGCGAGCCGGCGATTCCGGATTCGCCGGCGCCCTTGACCCCCAGCGGGTTGGTCGCGCACGGCGCCTCGTGATGATCGAGCCGCAGCGCCGGCAGGTCCGCTGCGCGCAGCATCGGGTAGTCCATGAACGACGCGGTCAGCAGCTGTCCGTCGGCCGAGTAGACGACGTGCTCGCCCAGCACCTGGCCGAGTCCCTGCGCGACGCCCCCGTGCACCTGGCCCTCGACGATCACCGGGTGCACGACGCGGCCGACGTCGTCGACCGCTGCATAACCGACGACCGACACCCTGCCGGTTTCGGGATCGATTTCGACTTCGCAGACGTGGCAGCCGTTCGGAAAGCTCATCTCCGGCGGCGTGAACGTCGCGACGGTATCGAGCTCGCCCGGATTGCGGCGCGCGAGCTCGGTCAGCTCGACCTGCAGGTCGGTGCCGGCGACGCGAAAGCGGCCGTCGCGGTATTCGATGTCGGCGGCGGCCGCTTCCAGCGCCTTCGACGCGAGCTCGCGTCCCTTCGCGATCGCGTCGTCCGCGGCGCGAACGATCGCGCCGCCCGCCATCATCGTGGAGCGCGACGCGACGGTCGCGATGCCGCCGGGGACTTCGTCGCTGTCGCCCTGCACGATGCGGATCCGGCTCGGATCGATATCGAGCGCGCGCGCGAGCATCAGCGGAAACGTCGTCAGCTGCCCCTGCCCCATCGCCTGCGCGCCGGTGCGCAGCACGATGCCGCCGTCGGCGTCGAACCGCAGATCGACCGTTTCCGACAGCGGGCTGCCGCCGGCGACTTCGAGAAAACAGCACACGCCGATGCCGCGCAGCCGCCCGCGCCGTTGCGACTCCGCGCGCCGCGCAGCAAAACCTTGCCAGTCCGCCAGTGCGAGCGCCTTGTCGAGCACCGTCTCGAATTCGCCGCTGTCGTATGTCTGGCCGCTGGGCGCCCGGTACGGAATCGCGCTCGGCGGGATCAGGTTGCGCCGGCGCAGCTCGACGCGGTCGATTCCGGTCTGGCGCGCCGCCTTGTCGATCAGCCGCTCGAGCAGGTAGATCGCCTCGGGGCGCCCGGCGCCGCGGTACGGGCCGAGCGGCGCCGCATTCGTCAGCGCCATCGTCACGTCGACATGGATCGCCGGAATCCGATAGACGCTCGACAGGCAGTTCTTCGTGTTGTTGGTCGTGATCACCGTCACGTACGTCGAGGCGTACGCGCCGATCCCGACCCGGGTGCGCGCGCGCAGCGCCAGGAAGCGGCCCTGCGCGTCGAGCGCCAGCTCGCCCTCGAGCACGCCGTCGCGGCCGTGGGTGTCGGCCAGAAAGCTCTCGAGCCGCGTTGCGCACCAGCGCACCGGACGTCCGACGCGCCGCGCCGCGACCATCAGCGCCGCGTACTCCGCATAGGTCTGCACCTTCATGCCGAAGCCGCCGCCGACGTCGTGCGTGACCACGCGGATCCGCTCGGGCGCGACCTTGAACACCGATTCGGCGAGCAGCTTGCGCACGACCGACACGCCCTGCGTGCTCGCGATCAGCGTGTGGCGCTGCTCGGCCTCGTCCCACGATGCGATCGCCGCGCGCGGCTCCAGCGCCGACGGCGCGAGCCGCGTATCGCGCAGCCGCACGGCGACGACGTGCGCGGCCGCGGCGAACGCCGCGTCGACCGCGGCCGCATCGCCGTGCTCCCAGCGCAGCGACACGTTGTCGGGCGCGTCGTCGAACAGCGGCGTCGCGTCCGGCGCCATCGCCTGCTCGACGTCGCTCGCTGCCGGCAGCGGCTCGTAGTCGACGAACACCGCCTCGGCCGCGTCGAGCGCATCGAGCGCGGTTTCGGCGACCACCAGCGCGACCGGTTCGCCGACGTAACGCACGCGCGACCGCGCGAGCACCGGAATCGCGGGCCCGAACATCGGCGAGCCGTCGCGGTTCGGAAACGTCACCAGCGGCGGGATGTCGCCGATCCCTTCGCTCGCGAGGTCCTGTGCGGTCAGGATCGCGAGCACCCCCGGCATCGCCGCCGCGGCGCCCGCGTCGATCGATCGGATCGACGCATGGCCGTGGCTCGAGCGCACGAATGCGGCATGCGCCTGTCCGGGCAGCTTCAGGTCGTCGGTGAAGCGCGCAGTGCCGGTCAGCAGTCGCGCGTCCTCGGCGCGTCCGGGACTGGTGCCGTATCGCCAGGCGGATCGATCCATCCTCGCAGGGTCTCCTTGTCATTCATCCGGGCCATGCCCGTGCGATCGACGCCTCGCCAGAGCGGGCGGTAGTTCATATACTACGGGCGGAGCCGGAATCGGCCTAGCATTCCGGCAGACAACGATCGACGACTCGGAGGAGACGATGCCCAATCGCATGCAATTCCGCCGCCGTCTGCCGAAACTGCTCGCCGCCGCGGTCGCGGTCGCGGGATTCGGCATCGGCGCATCGACTGCAGTCGCGCAGCAGGGGCCGATCCGCATCGGCGTGCTCGCGCCGGTGACCGGACCGCTCGCGACGCCCGGCAAGGACATGGTCGACGGCTGGAACCTGTTCTGGAAGCAGGCGAACAATGAAGCCGGCGGGCGCAAGGTCGAATACGTGATCGCCGACACCACCTGCAATCCGGACCAGGCGCTGACGCAGGCGCGCCGCCTGGTCCACCAGGAGAAAGTCCACTTCCTGGTCGGGCCGCTGTGCGGCCACGAAGGGCCGGCGGTCGCGCAGGTCAGCAAGGAGACCGGCGTGCCGCTGGTGATGGACGCCGCCGGCGCCGACAGCGTGACGAAGTGGGACCGCACGCCGACGGTCGTGCGCACCGCGGTGTCGGCGAGCCAGATCGGACATCCGTTCGGCGAGTACCTGTTCAAGGAGCTGGGCGTTCGCAACGCGACGTTCATCGCGCAGGACTACACGTGGGGCCACGAGGTCGCGCTCGGCATGGTTCGCACGTTCACCGAGGCCGGCGGCAAGATCGACCGGATCATCTGGAATCCGATCGGCACCAAGGACTACGGCGCGACGATCGCCGCGATTCCGGCGAACACCGGCGCGGTGGTCGCGGTCGTCGTCGGCGCCGACCGCGTGCGGCTGTTCGAGGCGTGGTTCGGTTTCGGCATGGACAAGAAGCACAAGATCTACGGCGGCTACTGGATGCACCAGGACGTGCTGCCGCAACTGGATGACCGCGCGATCGGCATGATCGGCAATTCGCTGAACTATGCCGCCGGACTGGACACCCCGGAGAACAAGGCGTTTACCGAGGCGTTCGCGAAGGCGTACAAGCGGCTGCCGTCGTGGTTCGGCGAATCGGCGTTCACGGCCGGGCTGTGGACGAAGACCGCGATCGATTCGATCAAGGGCAACGTCGAGGATCGCGACGCGTTCCTGAAGGCGATGCGCACGACGAAGGTCAACGCGCCGCGGGGGCCGCTGCGCCTGGACGACTACGACAACCCGATCCAGAACGTCTACATCTCGAAGATCCAGAAGATCAAGCACCCGGTGCTCGGCGACGTGCTGACGAACGTGCCGGTGAAGACGTACGAAGGCGTGTCGCAGTTCTGGAACTGGGATCCGCAGGACTTCCTCAAGCGCGGGCCGTACAAGCGCTAGCGCTTGCAGCCGCATCGCGGACGGTGCGCGGGCGCGCGCCGTCCGCGCCGACGATCCGCAACGGCGCCGCCGACGGCTTCGGCGAGCGCCGTGCCGAGGGTGCAACACCGATAGAAGATGACGCTGACTTCGGCGATCCTGCAAGCAATCAACGGCGTGTCGCTCGCCGCGCTGCTGTTCCTGCTCGCCAGCGGCTTCACGCTGACGTTCGGGCTGATGCGCGTCGTCAACATGGCGCACGGCGCGTATTACCTGCTGGGCGGCTATATCGGGCTGGCAGTCGCGCGCGCGACCGGCAGCTTCGCGCTGGCGCTGCTGGCCGGCGGCATCGCGATCGCGCTGATCGCGCTGGTGATCGATCGGTTCCTGATCCGCCGCACCGGGGAGAACCACCTGGCGCAGGTGCTGCTGACGGTCGGAGTCGCGTTCGTGATCGGCGACATCGCGCTCGCGATCTGGGGCGGCGACAACATCCGCGTGCCGACGCCGATGTTCCTGCGCGGCGCGGTCGAGCTGCCCGGCGGCCTGATCTACCCGTCGTACCGGCTGATGCTGATCGTGCTCGGCGTCGCGGTCGCGATCCTGCTGTGGCTGCTGTATCACAAGACGCAGATCGGCGCGGTCGTGCGCGCCGGCGTCGACGACCGCGAGATGGTCGGCGCGACCGGCATCAACATCGATCGACTGTTCATGCTGATGTCGGCGCTGGCGGCGTTCCTGGCCGGCGTCGCCGGCGTCGCCGGCGGCGCGTTCCTGACGCTGCATCCGGGCGCCGAGTGGGAGATCCTGGTGTTCGCGCTGGTGGTCGTCATCGTCGGCGGCCTCGGCAGCCTGGAGGGGGCGATGATCGGCGCGCTGATCGTCGGGCTGCTCGATGCGTACGGGCGCTGGCTGCTGCCCGAGTTCTCGTATTTCGTGCTGTTCGGGCCGATGGCGCTGCTGCTGCTGTTCCGGCCGACCGGGCTGCTGGGCAAGGCGCACTGAGCCATGGCGCAGATCACCGCCGTCAAGCCGTACGCCGCGCTGGACCGCACGCAGGTGCTGCTGATCGCGGTCGCGCTGGTCGCGGCGCTGCTGCTGCCGCTCGTTGCGGGCCCGTTCTGGATCGCGCTGGTCACGCAGATGCTGATCTTCGGGCTGCTCGCGCTGTCGGTCGATCTGCTGCTCGGCCACGCGGGGCTGTTCTCGCTGTGCCATGCGGCGTTCTTCGCGGTCGCAGCCTACACCACCGCGATCCTGCAGGTGCGCTACGGCGTGTCGACCGCGGCCGCGGCGCCGGCCGGCGTGCTGATGGGCACGCTGCTGGGGCTGGTGTTCGGGCTGGCGGTCCGGACCCGCGGCGTGTATTTCATCCTGGTCACGATCGCGATGGGCTACGTCGTCTGGGGGGTCGCGTATCGCTGGGCCTCGTTCACCGGCGGCGACAACGGCGTCACGAACGTGCCGCGGCCCGCGGTCGGCGGGCTGTCCATCGAGACGACGAACGGGTACTACTACTTCATGGTCGTCGTCGTGCTGCTGTGCACGCTCGGTTACCGGGTGCTGATCAATTCGCCGTTCGGGCTGACGCTGCGCGGCATCAAGACCAGCGAATCCAGGATGCGCAGCGTCGGCTACCGCACGAACCTGCACCTGTACGCGGCGTTCGTGATCTCGGCGCTGCTGGCGAGCTTCGCCGGCGTGCTGTACGTGTATTACAACCGGTTCATCAACCCCGTCGCCGCGTCGTTCCCGATCTCGGTCGAAGCGGCGCTGATGGCGATCGTCGGCGGCACCGGCACGATCATCGGGCCGTTCATCGGTTCGGCGGTCGTGCTGTCGCTGCGCAACTGGGTCAGCAGCTTCTTCGAGCTGCACCATGCGGCGATGGGCGTGGTGTTCATCGCGACCGTGCTGTGGGCGCCGCACGGAATCGTCGGACTGTTCGCCCGCGGGCGCCGCGCCTGGACCGAGCGCCGCAGCGCGAACGCTGCCGCGCCGGTGCCGCGGGCCGGGCAGCGCGAGCCATGACCGAGACCGCGCTGCGGATCGACCGCCTGTCGAAAGTGTTCGGCGGGCTGCGCGCGGTCGACGACGTGTCGCTCGCGGTCGAGCGCGGCGAGCGCCGCGTGCTGATCGGCCCGAACGGCGCCGGCAAGACGACGCTGTTCCATTGCATCACCGGCACGCTGCGGCCGACCGCAGGACGCGTGTCGCTGTTCGGCTCCGACGTGACCGGGCTCGACGAGCCCGAGCGGACCGCGCGCGGCATGGGGCGCACGTTCCAGATCTCGAACGTGTTCACCGAGCTGGCGGTGATCGAGAACCTGGCGCTCGCGATCCTCGGCACCGACCGGCGCAAGTGGACGATCCACCGCACGCTCGACGCGTTTCCGCAGGTGCGTGCGCAGGCGCTCGAAGCGCTGGCGATGGTCGGGCTCGAGGGGCGCGCCGAGCGGCGGGTCGCCGAGCTGTCGTACGGCGAGCGGCGCCAGCTCGAGCTCGCGCTCGCGCTGAAGACCGAACCGAAGGTGCTGTTCCTCGACGAGCCGTGCGCGGGGCTGTCGCCGAGCGAGCGGCAGCGGATCTCGCAGCTGATCGGCGCGCTGCCGCGCGACATCACGCTGCTGATGATCGAGCACGACATGGACGTCGCGCTGGCGCTGGCCGATCGCGTGACGGTGCTGCACCGGGGCAAGGTGATCGTCGAGGGCTCGCCGGACCACGTGCAGGCCGACGCCACCGTTCGCGAGGTCTACTTCGGCCATGTCTGAAGCGCTGCCCGCTGCTGCCGCCGCCGCGAACCGCGCGCGACCGGCCGACGACGCGCCGCTGTTGTCGGTGCAGTCGATCCACACCTACTACGGCGACAGCTACGTGCTGCAGGGCCTGAGCCTGCAGCTGGCGGCCGGCCAGATCGTCGCGATCCTGGGCCGCAACGGCATGGGCAAGACGACGCTGATCCGGTCGGTCGCAGGGCTGACGCCGCCGCGCGACGGCGACATCGTGTTCCGCGGACGGTCGTTGCGCGGGCTGGCGGGCTACCAGGTCGCCCAGCTGGGGATCGCGCTGGTGCCGCAGGGCCGGCGCATCTTCAAGTCGCTGACGGTGCGCGAGAATTTGTTGCTGCCCACCAGCGGGCTCGCCGGCGCGCGCAAGGGGCGCTGGAATCTCGACGCGGTGCTCGCCGAGTTTCCGCAGCTGGCCGACCGCATCGATCATCTCGGCGGATCGTTGTCGGGCGGCGAGCAGCAGATGCTGGCGGTCGGGCGCGCGCTGATGGCCAATCCGACGCTGGTCCTGATGGACGAGCCGTCGGAGGGGCTGTCGCCGCGGCTCGTGCAGCAGGTCGGCGAGATCATGAAGCGGCTGCGCGAGCACGGGCTGGCGGTGATGCTGGTCGAGCAGAACCTGGCGCTCGCGCTGTCGGTGGCCGATCACATCCACGTGCTGTCGGCCGGCCGCTTCGTGTTCGACGGCTCGCCGCAGCAACTCGAGCGCGCGACCGAGGTGCTCGACGAGCATCTGGGCGTCGCCCGCAAGGCGGGCCAGGCGATCGGATGAAGCGGGCCGCGATCGGGCGACCCGCGCGAGCCGCGGCACGCCATTCCTTCCTGACTCGGAGACAGCGATGAGCCCGTTCGATCTATCCGGCCGCGTCGCGGTCGTCACCGGCGGCAACGGCGGCATCGGCCTGGGCATGGCACGCGGCATGGCGCGCGCCGGCGCGGCGATCGCAGTGGCCGGCCGCAATGCGCAGAAGAACGCGGCCGCAGTCGCCGAGCTCGAAGCGCTGGGGGCGCGCGCTGCGCCGTTCGAGGCCGACCTGCTGCGCGAGGACCAGTGCCGCGGGCTGATCGAACGCGCGGCGCAGCACTTCGGACGGCTCGACATCCTCGTCAACAACGCCGGGATCGCGCTGCGCAAGCCGCCGCACGACTACACGGTCGACGAATGGCATCGCGTGCTCGACAGCAACCTCACCAGCGCGTTCGTCTGCTCGCATGCGGCGTATCCGCACTTCAAGCGCGCCGGCGGCGGCAAGATCATCAGCATCGGCTCGGTGATGTCGCTGATGGGCGCGCCGTTCGCCGTCGCGTACGCCGCCAGCAAGGGCGGACTGGTGCAGATGACGCGCGCGCTGGCCACCGCGTGGGCGGCCGACAACATCCAGGTCAATGCGCTGCTGCCCGGCTGGATCGACACCGACCTCACGCAGGGCGCGCGGCGCGAGCTGCCCGGCCTGAACGAGCGCGTGCTGGCGCGAACCCCCGCGGGTCGCTGGGGGCAGCCGGCGGATTTCGAAGCGATCACGGTGCTGCTCGCCGGCGCCGGGTCGCAGTTCATCACCGGCACCGCGATTCCGGTCGACGGCGGCTATACGATCCAGGGATGACGACTGCGCCGGCCTGCGCGCCGGCGCCGCAACTGCAGGGAGCTCACATGCCGAAACATCATCAGCTCGACCCGACGCCGCAGACCGTGCACTGGGGCTTTTTCGACGGAACGCTGCCGCCGCAGCTCGAGGTCGACTCGGGCGATACCGTCACCGTCGACACCGTCTCGGGCTGGGGCGAAGTCGCCGATCCGTCGCTGATGCAACCGATGCACCGGGAGATCGCGACCACGCTCAAGCCGGTGCTCGGGCCGCACATCCTGACCGGCCCGATCGCGGTCCGCGGCGCGCAGCCGGGCCACACGCTCGAGGTGCGGATCAAGTCGATCGAGCTGACCGCCGACTGGGGCTGGAACGTGATCCGGCCGCTGCGCGGCACGCTGCCCGAGGACTTCCCGAACACCTACAAGCACGTGATTCCGATCGACCGCTCCGCAATGACCGCGAAGCTGCCGTGGGGGCCGACGATTCCGCTGCAACCGTTCTTCGGGATCCTCGCGACCGCGCCGCGGCGCGAATACGGCCGGATCTCGACGGTGGAGCCGCGCGAGTTCGGCGGCAACATCGACTGCAAGGAATTCGTCGCCGGCACGTCGCTGTTTCTGCCGGTGTTCGTGCCCGGCGCGAACTTCTCGGCCGGCGACGGTCATGCCGTGCAGGGCGACGGCGAGGTGTGCCTGACGGCGCTGGAGACCTGCCTGAAGGGAACGTTCGAGCTGGTGCTGCACACCGACATGACGCTCGCGATGCCGCGGGCGATCACGCCGACGCACTACATCACGCTCGGCATCGATCCCGACCTCGACGACGCCGCGAAGCAGGCGCTGCGCGACATGATCGCGTGGCTGGTCGCGATGCACGGCTGGAAGCCCGAGCAGGCGTACGTGTTCTGCAGCCTCGCCTGCGACCTGCACGTGACGCAGCTCGTCGACGGCAACAAGGGCATCCACGCGATGGTGCGCCGGGACCTGCTGGGAAAGTCCGCATAACGGGAAGCAGTCATGCGGACCTTCGCCTCAGGCGCCCGCTGAACGCGCGGCGCCGGCCGGCACCGCGGCACTGCGGCGGGCCGACACGAGCTGAAGCTCCCCGAGCGCGGCGACCGCAACCGCCTGGACCGCGACGAACGCGATCCCGATCGCAGTCGGTTGCACCCAGCTGCCGGCGAGCAGCGCGACGCTGCCGAGCGCCCACGCGAGGTTGCAGCCCGCGATCGCCCGCAGCGCGCGTCGCGACGGCGCAGGTCGCGCTCCCGCCGCGCCCACCAGCGCCGCAAATGGCAGCAGCACGGCGCCGGCCGCGCGCAGCAGCGTCTCGGGCAATCCCAGCACCGGCGCCAGCGCACCGGCACCGGCCAGCAGCGCCAGCCCCATCGCGGCCGACGTTGCGGCATCGAACGTCAGCAGGCGGCGAACGAACAGCGGATGGTCCAGAAGTCTCATGGTTTTGCTCCATCGGTTTCGGATCGGATCGCCGCGGCGCAACGGACTCGAGCTGCACCGCGTGTCGCGATCGTCGCGCGCGCCGCGGCAGTCGGTCGATGACGTCGCAGGTAATGGCGCGTGCGTGCGCAGCGCAGTAGGCTGCGCAGATGAGCGCGAACCTTGCCGCAATGCGACCGGTCGGCGAGCTGCTGCGCGACTGGCGGCAGCGGCGGCGGCTGAGCCAGCTCGAGCTCGCCGAGCTCGCCGACGTGTCGCCGCGTCACGTCAGCTTCGTCGAGACCGGCCGCTCGGTGCCGAGCCGCGAGCTGCTGATCCGGATCGCGACGCGGCTGGACGTTCCGCTGCGAGAACGCAATGCGCTGATGATCGCCGCCGGTTATGCGCCGATCTATCCGCAGCGGCCGCTGTCGGATCGGGCGCTCGCGATGGCCCGCGACGCGGTCCGGCTGGTGCTCAACGGACACGAGCCGTATCCGGCGCTGGCGGTCGATCGCCACTGGACGATGGTCGACGCGAATGCGCCGGTCGCGCGGCTGGTGTCGGACGCGGACCCGCAGTTGCTCGCGCCGCCGGTCAACGTGCTGCGGTTGTCGCTTCATCCGCGCGGGCTGGCGCCGCGGATCGCGAACCTCGCGCAGTGGCGCGCGCACCTGCTCGAACGGCTTCAGGCGCAGATTGCGGCAACCGGCGATGCGACGCTGATCGGGCTGCTGCGCGAGTTGCGCGACTATCCGGCCCCGGCGTTGCGGCCGGGCGAGCTGCCGGCGCAGGCCGGCGCGATCGTCGTGCCGCTGCAGCTCGACACCGGCGCCGGCGTGCTGTCGATGATCAGCACGACGACGGTGTTCGGTTCGCCGGTCGACGTCACGCTGTCGGAGCTGGCGATCGAAGCGTTCTTTCCTTCCGACGCTGCAAGCGCCGAGCTGCTGCGCTCGCTGGCCGGCAGCTGATCCGTTGCGGCCCCCGGCGCCGCGACCGAGTCATCGCGGCATGCCGGCGTCAACCGAGCGCGCTACGCCATTTCGGGTCCCAATCGTCGCCGAGCAAATCGACGACGCGGCCATCGCTGTCGTAGAACTTGTTCGGGATCTGGAACATCGCGATCATCAGCCCGCCTTCGGGGGTCCACGCGGTATGGCGGCTGCCTGCGGGCCGCCAGACGAATTCCCCGGGGCCGATGCCCTCGCCTGCATCGGGACCGTCCTTGTCGACCAGCCTTCCTTCGAGCATGTACGTCTGCTCGATCATCACGTGCTCGTGATCGGGCAGCGTCGCGCCCGGGGCCATCCGCAACAGGACCGTCAGCAGTCCGCGCGGCTTGTCGATCAGCAGCGTCTTCGTCTCGACGCCCGGAAACTTCGTCTTCTCCCAGGGCAGCTCGTCGACACGGACGAACCGGGACGCGAGCGGCCCGAGCCCCTTG
>DATLGW010000409.1:0-1592 GCA_035540315.1 Burkholderiaceae bacterium
GGTGCTTCCGCAACGTCGGCGACGTGCTGCGCGCCGCGGGCGCGGATTTCGGCGACGTGATCAAGTGGACGATGTACACGACCGACATCGATGCGTTCCAGCAGCATCGCGACGTCTGGCAGCGTTTTTTCGTCGACCGGCCGGCGAGCACGCTGGTCGAGGTCCGCCGCTTCGTCGTGCCGGAGATGCTGGTCGAGATCGAGGCGGTCGCGCGGCTGCCGAGGGCGGTCGCATGACGGCGGCTGCCGCTCCGGCGCTCGCCGCGTTCGTCGCCGAATCGGCCGCGGCGATCGCCGACGCCTGCACCCGCTGCGGCCGCTGCGTGCAGGCGTGTCCGGTCGTGCCGACGGCCGGTTTGGCTGCATCGGACCCCGCGCAGATCGTCGGCGGCGTGCTGGCGACGCTGCGCGACGACGCGCCGCTGGCCGGCGAGTCGGCGACCTGGGTCCACCAGTGCAACGGGTGCGGCGCCTGCATTCCCGCGTGTCCGGAAGGCATCAATCCGCGCCGGATGGTGATGCTCGCGAGCACGCAGCACGCGCGCCACGACAGCGCCACGCCGCAGCTGTTCCGCAAGATGGCGCGCGCGATCCGCACGATGGCCGCGATGCAGCTGGTGCCGGACGACCTCGCGCGGCTGCTGCAGCCGCAGCCGGCACGCGACGTCGACGTGGTGTTCTACGTCGGCTGCAACGCGATCCGCACGCCGCAGATCCTGTTCGATGCGATGCAGGTGCTCGACGCGCTCGACGTCGACTACGAGATCGTCGGCGGCCCGTCGGCATGCTGCGGGATCATCCATACGAAATGGCAAGGCGATTTGCAGCCCGGCGGGCGCGTGACCGAGGCGACGCTGCAGCGTTTCGGCGACTTCCGGCCCAAGAAGGTGCTGAACTGGTGCCCGTCGTGCGAGCTACATCTGGGCGAGACGGTGCACGGGTTCCGCACGATGGCGTTCGACTTCGATCATCTGACCAAATACCTGCTCGAGCGCGAATCCGAGCTCGCTGCGCGGATGACCACGCCGGTGCCGATGCGCGTGCTGCTGCACGTGCACGAAGGGATGGCCGAACTCGGACGCAACGTCGAGCGGCTGCTGCGCGCGGTCCCCGGACTGACGCTGGTCGACGTCGTCGCCGAGGCCGGCTACACCTGCGGCGGATCGGGCGCGGACCGCTCGCCGGCGCTGAAGGCGAAGCTGCGCGAAGTCACGCTGCAGCGAATGCGCGAGCCCGGAATCGATGCGCTGGTGTCGCTGTTCCACGGCTGCCACATGCAGCTGGCGGCGGCCGGAAAGCAGCACGGCTTCCAGGTCGTCAATTTCACCGAGCTGCTCGTGCGCGCGGTCGGAGGCGTGCCGCGCGCCGATGCGCTCGAGCCGTTGCGGTCGATCGACGACTGGCATGCGGTCGCTGCGCACGTCGCGCCGCGGCTGAAGGCGAACGGAATCGACGTCGAATCGGCCGAGCTCGCCGGCCTGCTGCCGGAGCTTTTCGCGCTCGCGGAATTCCGCGGCGG
The DNA here is from genome assembly GCA_035540315.1 of Burkholderiaceae bacterium. Lineage (GTDB taxonomy): Bacteria > Pseudomonadota > Gammaproteobacteria > Burkholderiales > Burkholderiaceae_E > DATLGW01. The sequence continues at coordinate 1,519 of DATLGW010000409.1, forward strand.
CTTGAAGCAGTGGGATGTGCCGCCGCGCGCGGCGCGGCAGTGACGAGCACCGCTTTCGAATTGGAGACCGAAGA
>DATLGW010000410.1:0-2045 GCA_035540315.1 Burkholderiaceae bacterium
GGTAGATCGTGCCGCCGGCCTTCGGCTCGCCGTGGCGGAAGTCGGTTGCGCGGTTGCGGTCGATCAGCCGCGCGCGCTCGGCCAGGTATCCGTCGTCGAGCAGCTGCGCAGCGCTCACTTTCATGAAGCGCGGATCGGCGACGTGCGCATACAGGTCGGCGAACGCGCACTTGATCGCCTCGATCTGCAGATGGCGCGCATCGGCCGAGTCGGGGTCGAGCGACGCCAGATCGAAGTTCGACGCGATTCCCAGCGCCATCAGCGCGGCAATGCCCTGGCCGTTCGGCGGCAGCTCGTGCAGCGTCCAATCGCCGAAATCCTTCGCGAGCGGCTCGACCCACTGCGGCCGGTATTCGGACAGATCGGATGCGCTCATTGCGCCGCCGTTCTCGCGCGCGTGCGCGACGATCCGCTGCGCGATCTCCCCCTCGTAGAAGTCGCGTCCCTGCGTCTGCGCGATCCGCTTCAGCGTCCAGGCAGCGCCCGGATGGACGAAGCGCTCGCCGACCTCGGGGGCGCGGCCGCGCGGCAGGAAGTGCTCGGCGAAGCCGGGCTGGTCGCGCAGCATGGGCACGGCCGCGGTCCACTTGTGCTGCACGACGTACGACACCGGATAGCCGCGCTCGGCGTATTCGATCGCCGGCTGCAGACAATCGGCGAACGGCAGCGAACCGAGCTCGCGATGCAGCTCGGCCCACGAAGCCACTGCGCCGGGCACGGTGACGGAGTCCCAGCCCAGCTGCGGCATGCGGCCGCCGTGCAGTCGCTCGAACCGAGCGCGGTCCCACGCCGCGGGCGACCAGCCGGACGCATTGAGCCCGCGCAGCCGCTTGCCGTCCCAGACGATCGCGAACGCATCCGATCCGAGCCCGTTGGAGACCGGCTCGGTCAGCGCGATCACCGCGGCGGCGGCGATCGCGGCATCGACCGCGTTGCCGCCGGCAGCGAGCATCCGCAGCCCCGCCTGCGCGGCCAGCGGCTGCGATGTCGCGACCAGGTTGCGCGCGAATACCGGCAAGCGGATCGTCGGATAGGGGTTGCGCCAGCGAAATTGCATCGGGTCGGTCTCCTTCAGCAGCCGAGTTGTCGGGCGAGGTCGATCAGGTCCTTCGCGTGCCAGTCGATTCGCGGATCGGGCGCGAGGTCGCGCGGGTGGTCCGGGCCGAACTCCAGCGGACGTTCGACGAACGCGGTTGCGCAGCCGCAGTCGCGGGCGGCCAGCAGGTCGCTCTTGTGCGCTGCGACCATCAGCATCTGCGACGGCTCGATCTCGAACACGTCGCACACGCCGAGGTAGGTTTCCGGATCCGGCTTGTAGTGCCGGAACACCTCGGCAGACAGGATGCAGTCCCACGGCAGTCCGGCCCGCTTGGCCATCGCGGTCAGCAGCCGCAGGTTGCCGTTGGACATCGTGACGATCGTGAAGCGCTGCTTCAGGCGCGTCAGCCCCGCAATCGAGTCGGGCCACGGGTCGAGCCGGTGCCACGCGAGGTTCAGCTCGCGCCGCGCCGGCTCGGGCAGCTCGATGCGAAACTGCGCGAGCAGCGTGTCCAGGATCATCCGGTGCAGCGCGTCGATCCGCGTCCACGGCAGCTCGCCAGAACGCACCCGCTGCATCGCCGGCGCGTAGCCGGCACGCCACGCATCGGCGAAGCGCTCGCCGGCGACCGGCAGGCCGAGCGCATCGACTTCGCGCGCAATCGACGCGCGCCAATCGACGACGGTGCCGAAGACATCGAACGCCAGGACCTGGTATTGAGCCATCGCCGGTGCAGTCTAGCAGACGGTCCGGACGACACCGGCGCAGGCGCCGCGAGGCCGTCCGGCGAGCGCGGTCATGCCGGCGGCGGGAAGCGCCGCCGCAACTCGTCGACCTGCTCGGCTGTCAGGCACCGGCAGCGCGCGCCGCGCAACATCAGGAACAGCCGAGCAGTCGCCTCGAGTTCCTCGACCGCATCGGTGGCCGCAGCGAGGTCGGTGCCCGCGACGACCGGCCCGTGATTGGCCAGCAGCACCGCATGATGGCGCCCTGCGAAAACGCGGAC
>DATLGW010000411.1:0-2223 GCA_035540315.1 Burkholderiaceae bacterium
GATCACCGAATACGGTCCGCGTGCGTTCGCGAGCAGGATCGAATCGAACAGCGCCTCGTCCATCGTGTCGAGGTCCGAATGCGGTACCGGACGGGTATAGCCGGCCGAGTTCACCAGCACGTCGACGCGACCGTCGCGCTGCTGCAGGCTGGCTGCGACCTGGCGGATTGCATCGGGCTCCTCCAGCGGGATTCGCTCGCAGCGGTGGCCGTGTCCAGGCAACTGGTCGCGCAGCGCCTCGGCGCGCTCGCCGCCCCGGTTGTAGCCGATGACGACGCGCGCGCCGGCGGCTGCGAGCAGCCTCGCTGCGGCCGCCCCGATGCCGCTGCTGCCGCCGGTGACGACGGCGATCTTTCCGTCCAAGCCGTTCTGCATCGCGATTTTTCCTTGGCCGCGTCGGCGCGCAGTGAAGTGCGCCGCCGGCATGGTTGTCCGTCAATCCTGCTGCGGAACTTTCGCCTCGGCGACCACGCGCTTCCAGCGCGCGACCTCGCGCTGCACCATGGCCGTCATCTCCTCGGGCGTGCTCGACGTTGCGACGCTGCCGAGCGTTGCGACTCGGGACTTCACTTCGGGCGAATCGATTGCACGACGCGCCTCCTTGTTCAGCCGCTGCAGCACGTCGGGCGGCAGTCCCCGCGGCGCCGCCACGCCGAGCCACGATCGCACCTCGAACCCGGGCAGCGTCGCGCCCACCGGCGGCACGCCCGGCAGCGCCGGCCAGGGCTCGGCGCTGGTGACCGCAAGCGCACGCAGCCGGCCCGCCTGGATGTGCGGCAGCGCGACCGTCATCGTGTCGATCAACAGGTCCACGTCGCCGCCGACCACGCCCTGCAGCGGCGCCGCGCCCCCGCGATACGGCACGTGCAGCAGCTGGACGCCCGCGGTCAGTCCGAGCAGCCCGCCGGTCATGTGCTGCGTCGAGCCGATGCCGACCGAGCTGAACGACACCCCCTGGGGCTTCTGCCGTGCCCGATCGAGCAGGTCCTTCAGGTCTTTTGCAGGATGATCGGGCCGCACGGCAATCACGAACGGGAAGAACGTCGCCGTCGAGATCATGTCGAAGTCCTTGATCGGGTCGAACGGCAGCGACCGGTACAGCGCTGCCGACACCGCATGGCCGCCGGTCAGCAGGATCAGCGTGTAGCCGTCGGGCTTCGACTTCGCGACGTGATTCGACGCGATGTTGCCGCCGGCACCGGTTCTGGCTTCGACGACGACCGGCTGCCCGAGGCCCGGCTGCATCTCGGCCGCGATCAGCCTTGCGACCGTGTCGGCATTGCCCCCGACTCCGAACCCCTGGACCAACGTGATCGGTCGATTCGGGAAATCCTGCGCGCCCGCTGCGCCGGCCACGGCGCTCAGCGCGAAGGCCGCGAGCATGCGATGCAACTGTTTCATGTCGATGCTTCTCCGTCGGTAGACCCTGCAGCGAGGGCTGTGAAAAAGACTCGCGTCCGGTCGGCCGCGCTGCGGCGGGAATGCGAATCCGCTCAATGCAGCCAGCGCCAAAGCGACTGCAGCAGTTGCCACGCCGCGAATGCGCCGAACGCAATGATCGTCAACCCCACTGCGCATCCGGCCACCGGCGCACGGTGCTGACGCTTGCGTTCGTAGTATCCGGTCGGATCGTCGTCGTCGTCCACTGCGCGGCCGCGTGCGAGAGCGCTGGGCGATGTTGCGCCAGCGGCGATCCGCTCGCCAACGTCCGGACGGGTCGGCTGCGCCGATCGGCAACCTGCCGCCAGTCAGCGCTTGAACAGTTCCCGCAGCACCCCGCCCAACCGGTCGCTCGCTTTGCCTTCGGCGCCGTCGCCCTTGAGCCGTTCGCGAATTGCCTCGGCTGCGCGCGATGCGATCGCCTCCTTGGCCGCCGCCGCCCAATCGATTCGCCAGCTCGGCGCATCCAGCGGTCCGGCGACCTGCACCGGGATCGTCACGCCACGGACTGCGTCCAGATCCTTGCGGTCCTGGCCCGTTGCGGTGCCGACGACCGACGTCCGCAGCGTGTAGTCGATCCGGCTTGCGGCCAGATCGATGCGGCCCTCGCCGCCGATCCGCAGCAGCGGAGACCTGACGTCCAGATCGGAGCTGCTCGCGACGCCGTCGGCGATCGTGAAGCTGACGCCGAGCTCGGCGAAGTCAGTCTGCCGGCGCGGATCCGACGGACGCGTTTCGGTTTGGCCGCCGCGAACCAGGCTGCGCGCGGCGGCCAAACCGAAA
>DATLGW010000412.1:0-8994 GCA_035540315.1 Burkholderiaceae bacterium
GGCAGAGGTCAACAACGAGCACCTGGCCGGTGCCTGAGTCGGGGAGGGCAGCGGCATCAGCCATCGGCGTTCAACGCGCGGCCGTTGTCGATGACCCGGCGCAACAGCCGCTTGAGCACGTCGAGCTCGGCTGCCGAGAAACCGGCCAGGTGCTCGTTGTTGACCTCTGCCAGCACCGCAGGCACTTCGCGCACGACGCGCTGGCCCTCCGGCGTCAATGCCAGTCGGATCACGCGCCGGTCCTGCTGCGAGCGCTCCCGGCGGATCAGCCGCTTCGCCTCCAGCCGATCGAGCATTCGCACCATTGCGCCGCCGTCGATCGCCAGCGCCTGCGCCAGCTCGGCGGCCGTGCTGCCCCCGCGCGCAATGCGGATCAGCGGCGCCCACTGCGCATGCGTGAGCCCGTGCCGGGCCATCCGCCGCTCGATCGTCCGGCGCATCGAGTCGCGCGCCTGGCTCAGCAGGAAGCCGACTGCGTCCTCGACGACGTAGTCGGCCGCGCTGTAGAAGGAGGCCGCCGCGCGCTTGCGCGGCGGACGGTTCTCTGCCATTGATTGCCTGGCCATTGATTGCCCAGGCAATCAGTTTACGCAGAAAAGAGGCCGCACGCCACCGCGCCCGTCGGCCGGCGGGTGCGGCCTTCCGCGCGGTCAGCCGCGCGTCAGCCGCGGGTCACGGCCGCAGGTCGAGCGCCGCGACGACCCGATCGAACGGGATCTCGGCAGTGCGGTTCAGCCGCTCGACTTGCGCTGCGTCCGGCGCTTCGAAGAAGCACATGCAGCGGCCGTCGCCCGGCACGAACGCGCTGTGCAGATAGCGTACCGGCTCGCCGTCGCGGCTCATCTTCGCCGCCGTGTCGATCGCACGCTTCTGCGCAGCGGCCAGCGCATCCATCGGGATTCCGGGCAGGGAACGTTCGACCATGAACGTGGGCATCGTGATGTCTCCGGCAGTTGCACGCGGGATCGCGCACGGGCATTGTCGCGGCGCGCCGCGGCCGCAATGAAGAGGCTTTCACTTATGCTTCGATAAACGCCGGCTTCACGCGCCGATCGATCGGTCGCGTGCTGGCGGCAGCGGGGACTCGCGATGGAAATGCACCAGATCCGTTACTTCCTCGCCGTGTGCGACAAGGGCAGCTTTTCGCGCGCCGCCGAGGCAATGGGCGTATCGCAGCCGGCGCTGACGACGGCGATTCGCAAGCTGGAGGAGGAGACCGGCTACCAGCTGTTCCATCGCGAGGGCCGCCAGCTGGTGTTGTCCGAGCTCGGCCGGATGGTGCAGCCGCACCTGCAGCAGGTGCTCGACCGCAGCGAAGCCGCCAAGGAGGTGGCCCGCAACTTCCGGCTGCTCAAGCAGGCTCCGCTGCGGGTCGGCGTGCTGCTGACGATCGGCGCGCAGCGGCTCGCCCGGTTCTTCGCGGCGTTTCGCGCGCAGAACCCGGGCGTCGAGCTGGCGGTGCACGCGACGACGGCCGAACGGCTCAGCGACGAGCTCAAGCGCGGCGAGCTCGATTTCGGCATCACCAGCCTGGTCGGCGATCCGCCGGACGAGCTGCGCGGCGAGACGCTGTACGACGAGCGCTACGTGGTCGTGTTCCGCAGCGGCCATCGGCTCGGCCGCTTCGATGCGATCCGGCTCGAGGACGTGTCGGGCGAGGACTACGTCGACCGATTGAGCTGCGAGCTGCGCGAGATGGTGATGGCCGCATGCGCCGACCGGCGCGTCGAGCTGTACGCGAAGTTCCGCAGCGACCGCGAGGATTGGGTGCAGGCGATGGTGGCCGCCGGGCTCGGCTTCGCGTTCATGCCCGAGCATTCGGTGACGCTGCCCGAGCTGTTGCAGCGCCCGCTGGCCGATCCGCCGGTGCGGCGCACGATCACGCTGGTCGACGTCCGCGGCCGCGCGCGCAGCCCGGCGGCAAAGATGCTGGCGCGCAGCATCACGAACCACCGCTGGGACGGCTGAGGCCTGCGGGCGCTCTGCTCTGATCAGGAGAGATCCGATGCCGACGAACCGCCAGGTGCTGCTGCGCTCCCGCCCGCAGGGAATTCCTCGAGCCGAGCATTTCGAGCTTGCCGAAACGCCGCTGCCCCCGCTGCAGCCGGGGCAGTTCCGGATCCGCAACCGCTTTCTCAGCGTCGACCCGGCGATGCGCGGCTGGGTCAGTGCGGTCGCGAACTATTCCAAGCCGGTCGGCATCGGCGAAGTGATGCGCGCCGAGGCGGCCGGAGAAGTCTGCGAGACGCGGCACCCCGAGTTCGCGATCGGCGATCGGGTCACCGGCTACTTCGGCTGGCAGCACTACGCCGTCTCCGACGGCACGAACGTCGGATGGCGTGTTCCGCCCGACTTCGATCTGCCGCTGTCGGCAGCGCTGGGCGTGCTCGGCATGAACGGGCTGACGGCGTATTTCGGGCTGCTCGACGTCGGCCAGCCGAAGGCGGGCGATACGGTCGTCGTATCGACGGCCGCCGGCGCCGTCGGCTCGTGCGTCGGACAGCTGGCTCGAATCGCGGGCTGCCGGGCCGTCGGAATCGCCGGCGGCGCGCACAAGGCCGCGCTGTGTCGCGACGAGTTCGGCTTCGACGCCGCGATCGACTACAAGGGCGCCACCGACCTGGACGCCGCGTTGCGCGATGCCTGTCCGCGCGGAATCGACGTGTACTTCGACAACACGGCCGGAGCCATCAGCGATGCGGTCGCACCGCAGCTGAACGTCGGGGCGCGCGTGGCCGTCTGCGGCACCGCATCGGTGTCGAGTTGGGACCCGTGGCCGCAAGGGCCGCGGGTCGAACGGCACCTGCTGGTCAAGCGCGCGCGGATGCAGGGCTTCCTGATCTTCGATTATCAGCCGCGCTTCGACGAGGCCCGCCGGCGCCTCGCCGACTGGGTCCGGCGCGGCCTGATCCGGTATCGCGAAGACTTTCTCGACGGCATCGATGCGGCGCCGGACGCGATCGCCGGCTTGTACCGCGGCGAGAACCTCGGCAAGCGGCTGATCCGGCTCGATCCTTATTAGCGGCGCGCCACGGCGGCCACACCGCTCAGCCGAGGCTGCCCGCGGGCCGCGGCGCGCGATTCGGCAGCGGCAGCCGAACGGTGAACTCGCTGCCGCGGCCGATCCCGTCGCTGGAGACCTGCACGGTGCCCCCGTGCAGCGCCACCAGCTCCTTGACCAGCGACAGGCCGATGCCCAGGCCGCCGCGCGACGCGGACATGTCGACTTGCGTGAACAGGTCGAAGATGCGCGACAGCATCTCGGGCGCAATGCCGATGCCGTTGTCGTGGATTCGCACCACCGCCTCGTCGGCTTCGACGTCGGCGCTGATCCAGATGCGCCCGCCCTCGGGCGTGTATTTCGCCGCATTCGACAGCAGGTTCGTGAACACCTGATGCAGCCGGTCGGCATCGGCTTCGATCTCGATCGGACCGACCGTCGCGACCAGGTCGACGCGGTGCCGCCGCTCGTCGATCAGCGGGCGCACCGCGTCGATCGCCCGCTCGAGCACCGGTCGCAACGCCAGCGGCGCCTTGAGCAGTTGCATCTTGCCGGCGCCGATCCGGGTGACGTCGAGCAGGTCGTCGACCAGCCGCTTGATGAAGTCCACCTGCCGCTCGATCAGCTTGACCGGATACTGGACCTGCGCATCGCCCGACTGCAGCCGCAAAAGATGCACCGCATTGACCAGCGGCGCCAGCGGGTTGCGCAGCTCGTGCGACAGCGCCGAGATGAACAGGTTCTTCTGCCGGTCCGACAGCGCCAGCGCCTCGACCCGGTTGTGCAGGTTGTCGAGCAGCTCCTTCAGCTGGGTGCGGTTGCGCATCACTTTCGCGAACGCCGCGACCGAGCCGTCCTGGTCGCGCACCGCAGTCATCAGCCCGCCCGCCCACCAGCGGGTGCCGTCGGCCCGCAGGTGCCAGCGGTCGTCGTGCGACGTGCCGCGCTGCCGCGCAAGCTCGCGCTCGTATTGCGGAATGCCGAGCTGGACGTCCTGCGGCGTGAAGTACCGGTCCAGCGACTGGCCGACCAGCTCCTCCTCCGCAGCCCCGAACGCCTGCGCCGCACCCGGGTTCGCCCACAGCACGATGCCCTCGAGATCGAGCAGCAGCACCGCCTGCTCGTTGGACTGCTGCACCAGCCTCCACAGCAGCTGCTGCGCGCGCTCCTGCGAGATCGTCATGCGCCTCCCCGATGGCCCATCGATACCACGGGCATCTTCCATGCCAACTGCAGCGCGATGACCCCACGCGGGACGTGGAACGACGATTGCTACGCGCGAAGCACGAACTCCGAACGACGCCAGATGCCGCAGCCGCTCGACCGCTACGTCCAGAAGCGCGACTTCCGGGTGACGCCCGAGCCGCGCGGCAAGGTCCAGAAACCCGGCCGCACGCTGTCGTTCGTCGTGCAGAAGCACGCCGCGCGCCGGCTGCACTACGACTTCCGGCTCGAGCTCGACGGCACGCTGAAGAGCTGGGCGGTTCCGAAGGGCCCGAGCCTGGACCCGGCCGACAAGCGGATGGCGGTCGAGACCGAGGACCATCCGCTCGAATACGGCGGATTCGAGGGGGTGATTCCGGCGGGGCAGTACGGCGCCGGCACCGTGATCGTGTGGGACCGCGGCGAATGGCGGCCGATCGGCGATCCGCGCGCGGGCTACCGCAACGGCAAGCTGAAGTTCGAGCTGCGCGGCCAGAAGCTGAACGGCGTGTGGAACCTGGTTCGCATGCGCAATCGCGGCGAGCGCCAGGAATCGTGGCTGCTGATCAAGGAACGCGACGACGCGGCGCGGCCGTCATCCGACTACGACGTCGTCGCCGAGCAGCCGAACAGCGTGCTGTCGGGGCTGGCGACGCCGTCGCCGAAGACAGCCGCGGTATGGAACTCGAACCGGGGCAGCGGCGAGCCCGCGGCCGACGCGCGGCCGGCCACCGCGAAACCGCGCGCGGCGGCGCGGGCGGCGAGCGCACGCGGCGCGCGCGCCGGTGCGACCGGCGCCGGCCGCAACCGCACCGAGCCCAAATCCGGCCGCGCGCAGCCGGCGCCCGAGCTGCCGCGCGGCGCGGTCGCCTCCGAGCTGCCCGAGTCGCTGGCACCGCAGCTGGCGACGCTGGTGGATCGGGTCCCGTCCGACGGCGACTGGAGCTACGAGATCAAGTTCGACGGCTACCGCGTGCTGGCGCGGATCGACGGCAGGCAGCCGCGGCTGTTCACGCGCAACGGCCACGACTGGACCGACAAGCTCGCCGGGCTGGCGCGCGAGCTATCGCAGCTGGGCCTGCGATCGGGCTGGGTCGACGGCGAGATCGTCGTGCCCGGCGAGAACGGCGCGCCCGATTTCCAGGCGCTGCAGAACGCGTTCGACGAGAACCGGCCCGCCGAGATCCAGTATTACCTGTTCGACCTGCCGTTTTGCAACGGCCACGACCTGCGCCGCGTGCCGCTGGCCGAGCGCCGCGCGCTGCTGCGGCAGATCGTCGCCGCGGTCGATTCGGAGCGGATCCGCTTCAGCGACGACTTCGACGTCGCGCCGCAGACGCTGCTGCAGACCGCGTGCGCGATGCGGATGGAAGGCGTGATCGGCAAGCGGCGCGACTCGACCTATCAGCCCGGACGCCGCTCGCCGGCCTGGGTCAAGCTCAAGTGCACGCACCGGCAGGAATTCGTGATCGGCGGCTACACCGATCCGCAGGGCAGCCGCACCGGCCTGGGCTCGCTGCTGCTGGGCGTGCACGATGCGCAGGGCCGGCTGCGCTACGCGGGCAACGTCGGCACCGGGTTCGATCGCGCGCTGCTGAAGTCGCTGACCGACAGGCTCGAGAAACTGCGCACCGACTCGCCGCCGTTCGACGGGTTGCCGCGCAACGTGCGCGGCAACTGGGTCGAGCCGAAGCTGCTGGCCGAGGTGTCGTTCGCGGAATGGACCAAGGACGGCCGCGTGCGCCACGCGGTGTTCCACGGGCTGCGCAGCGACAAGCCGCCCGCCGCGATCACCCGCGAGCAGCCGGCGCCGGCCGCCGCCGTCGAGCCCAGCGCGTCCGGAAAAGCAACGGCCGCCGCGGCCCGCTCCCGGAAATCGAAAGCGGCCGGCATCGTGGTCGGCGGCGTCGCGATCAGCAATGCCGATCGCGTGATCGACCCGTCGACCCGCGCGACCAAGCTCGACGTCGCCCGCTTCTACGAAGCGGTTGCGCCGCTGATGCTGCGGCACTTGCGCGACCGGCCGGTCGCGCTCAAGCGCGCGCCGCAGGGGATCGAGCAGGCGATGTTCTTCCAGAAGCACGCGAACACGCTGAAGATCCCGAACATCCGCCAGGAGGACCTGGATCCTGGCCACGACCCGGTGATGATCATCGACTCGGCCGACGCGCTGATCGGCGCCGCGCAATCGGGTGCGATCGAATTCCATACATGGAACGCGACTGCCCGCGCGATCGAGCAGCCCGACCGGATGACGTTCGATCTCGATCCGGGCGAGGGCGTGAGCTGGGAGCAGATCCGCGAGGCCGCGGCGCTGACCCGCGCGATGCTCGAGGAGCTCGGGCTGAAGAGCTTTCTGAAGACCAGCGGCGGCAAGGGGCTGCACGTGATCGTGCCGCTGGCGCCGCGCGCGGATTGGGACGCCGTCAAGGATTTCTCGCATGCGATCGTGCGCCATCTGGCGAAGACGCTGCCGGCGCGCTTCGTCGCGAAGAGCGGCCCGTCGAACCGCAAGGGCCGGATCTTCGTCGACTACCTTCGCAACGGCCGCGGCGCGACGACCTGCGAGGCGTACTCGGTGCGCGCCCGACCCGGGCTCGGCGTATCGGTTCCGGTGTCGTGGGACGAGCTCGATTCGCTGCAGAGCGGCGCGCACTGGACGCTGGCGAACGCGCTGCAGCGGCTGACGAACCTCGCCGAGGATCCGTGGCGCGATTACTGGCGCTGCAAGCAGACGCTGAAGACCGCGATGAAGCGGCTCGGCCACGGGTGACGCCGCCCGCGGTTAGTTCGCGTGCCCCTTGCCGCCGCGCCGCGGCCTGGCTTCCTCGACGCGGTCGCTTTCGAACCGCAGCACCTTGACGACGCGGTCGCGCACCGGCCCCGACAGGTTGATCTGCAGCGCCCAGTCGCCGTGCATGTCGAGCACCAGCCGCGTCCGGTAGGTTCCGGCCGGCTGCGCCTCGGTCGCAACCGCCGGCCGCAGATGATGCACGCCGGGCATCGACGGCATGTCCGCGCCGATCGACAGCGACACGCCCGACAGCGGCGCATCGCTGCGCGCGTCGGTCAGCCTGACGGTGCAGTCGTACGCGAGCGGATCGCCCGCCGGCGTGCAGCTGACGTCGGCGCGCGCGCGGACCTGCGCAGTCGCCGTTTGCGGCATCGCGCCGCACAACAGGACGATCGCCAGCGCGACCTGCAACCGCCGCTCGCGCAATGCCGGTGAAAGCGCAGCGTTCATCGTCGACTCCGGCGCCGTGCCTGCCGCAATCCCCGCCAGGCCATCGTCACGCGGTGCACGACGGCTTCGTCCAGCAGGCCGCGCGGACGCACGATCAGCAGCAGTGCGACCAGGCCGCCGAACAGGATCATCCGGTAGCCCGCGAACACCCGCACCGATTCGAGCAGCCCGATGTCGATCACCACGCCCAGCACCGGGCCGAGCGCCGTTCCCAGCCCGCCGATCAGGCCGTAGGCCAACCCGTGCACGCCGAGCATCACGTCGAAGATGCGCGGCTCGATGTAGGTCGTCAGGTGCGCATACAGCCCGCCGCCGATCGCCGCGAGCGCACCCGCCGCCGCAGCCGCCAGCATCCGGTAGCGCGCGACCGCGATTCCCTGCAGCGCAGCGAGCGTCTCGTCGTGGCCGATCATCCGCAGGATCACGCCGAAGCGGGACCGCTCCAGCAGCATGAACCCGACCAGCGCCGCCGCCAGCAGCGCATAGATGATCGCCATGAACTCGATCGTGCTGATGTCGCGCTCGAAGATGTAGCGGATGTTGCGAAACCCGTCGGCGCCGTCCGGACCGACCCAGTCGCCGTCGACGAGCACCTGGTAGCGGAACATCTCGAAGCCGATCCGCACCATCTCGGCGAACGCGAGCGTCGCGATCGCGAAATACAGCCCGTGCAGTCGCAGCGTCGGCACGCCGACCAGCGCAGCGGACGCGGCCCCGGTCGTCATCGCGAACGCGAGCGCCGCCGCCAGCGTCCAGCCCCAGACCGCGGTCGCGATGCCGGCCGCATAGGCGCCGATCGCGAAGAACGCCTGCTGGCCGAACGAGATCTCGCCGGTCAGCAGCAGCAGGTACGCCGACAGCGCAACGAACGAGATCACGCCGATGTTCGACAGCACGCCGACCAGATGCTCGTCCATCGCTCAGCGTCCTCCCCGCACGCCCGCCGCCGGGCTCGCGCGCCGCGCGGCGCCCATCAGCCGTGCTGCGGCGCTGCGGCCGCAGGGGCGGGCGCATTGCCGAGCAGCCCGCCCGGACGCGCGACCAGGAACGCGAACAGCACCAGGTAAGCCGACAGGTCGCGGATCTGCGGCCCGAAATACCACTGCACCTGCATCTCGACCACTCCGAGCAGCAGGCCGCCCAGCACCGCGCCGGGAATCGAGCCGAGTCCGCCGATCATCATCGCGATCAGCCCCTTGAGCGTCGCCCACATGCCGAACATCGGCGTGACCTGCTGGTCGACCGCGAGCACCAGATACCCGGCCACGCCGCCGACCGCCGAGGCGGCGGCGAATGCGCCGAGCATCGCGCGGCGCACCGGGATCCCGACCAGGTGCGCTGCCATCGGGTTGTCGATGATCGCGCGCAGGCCCAGCCCGAAACGGCTGCGGTACAGCATCGCCTGGACCGCCCCCGCCAGCAGCAGCGCGCAGGCGAGCATCATCAGATGATCGACGCGCAGCAGGAACGGCCCGAGCTGCAGCGGCAGCGCGGTCGACAGCGGCGGAAACGGATAGGTGTGGCGCGGCAGCACCAGGATCGCCGC
>DATLGW010000413.1:0-2959 GCA_035540315.1 Burkholderiaceae bacterium
GACGTCGATCTCGCGAAGGCATTCGCCGCGCTGCCGTTCGATCACCTCGTATTCACCGGTTCGACCGAAGCGGGCCGTTCGGTGATGCGGGCAGCGGCCGACAACCTGGTCCCGGTCACGCTCGAACTCGGCGGCAAATCGCCTGCGATCGTGTCGGCTTCGGCTGACCTTGGCGCCGCGGCGCTGCGGATCGTGCACGGCAAGGTCCTGAACAGCGGCCAGACCTGCGTCGCTCCCGACTATGCGCTGGTGCCGCGGGGGCGGGAGGACGAATTCGTCGACGCGGCGCGAGCGGCGTTCGAACGACTGGCGCCGCGCGCCGCGGCCGACCCCGACTACACGAGCATCGTGTCGGCGCGGCACGCCGAGCGGCTGCAGGCATTGCTGCAGGACGCCCGAGCCGGCGGCGCGACCGTCCATCCATGCGGCGACGCCGACGACCCGAGACGCATGCCGCTGCACCTGGTGACCGGCGTCACCGACGCGATGCGGCTCGCGCGCGAGGAGATCTTCGGTCCGGTGTTGCCGGTGATCCCGTACGTCGAAATCGCCGACGCGATCGCGCACGTGACGTCGCGGCCGCGACCGCTGGCGCTGTACTACTTCGGCCAGGACCCGCGCGAAGCCGCCGAAGTGCGCCGGCGCACTCACTGCGGCGGCGTGACGATCGACGGCTGGGGGTGGCACGTGTTCCAGCACGACCTGCCGTTCGGCGGCATCGGCGAGTCCGGCATGGGCAGCTATCACGGCGAGGAGGGCTTTCGAGAGCTGTCGCATGCGAAGGCGGTGCTGCGCAAGCACCGGTTCTTCCCGGTCGGGCTGTTCCATCCGCCGTACGGCAGGCTGGTGCAGCGGCTGGTGTTGCGGCTGTACCTGGGGCGCGATCCCCGTTCCGACCGCTGACCCCTCGGCAAGGCGCTGCAGCAGGATCTTGCGCGCGGTTTCGGCTGCGCTCATCATGAGTCGGCCCCGCTCGGGGGTCATTCCAACGAGCCAGCGAGGAGGAGTCCATGAATCGTGCGATCACTGCCGTCGCCGCAATCGCCTTCGGTGCAGTCCTGACGTTCACGGCGCCGCCCGCCGCGTCTCAAGGCGGCGGGTGGGTCACGCTGTTCGACGGCAAGTCGATGGACGGGTGGGAGCCCTACGGCGAAACGAACTGGCGGATCGAGGATGGCGCGATCGTCGCCGACAAGCGCACCAGCAAGGACCCCGCGCACCTGGTCAGCAAGAACGCCTACAAGGACTTCGTGCTGCAGGTCGAGTTCTGGGCCAGCGACGACGCGAACAGCGGCATCTTCCTGCGCTGCTCGGATCGCAAGAATATCGGCGATCGCACCTGCTACGAAGCGAACATCTTCGACAAGCGCCCCGACCCGACCTACGGGACCGGCGCCATCGTTCACTTCGCGGAAGTCAACCCGATGCCGAAGGCCGCCGGCAAGTGGAACACGTTCGAAATCACCGCGAAGGGCCGGCAGATCGTCGTGGTGCTGAACGGCCAGAAGACGGCCGAGCTGCACAACGGGCTGTTCAGCGAAGGGCCGATCACGCTGCAGCACGGTTCGGGCACGATCAAGTTCAGGAAGGTCGCGATCCGGCCGCTGTAGCCGGCGAGCAGGATCGGCAACAGAGCCGGCATCGGCTGAACAGGCGCGGGAGGGCGAGCCTTCCGCGTCCTTCGACCGGCTGCAGCCGCTGCGGCCCCGCGTTCGCATCGCGAACGCGGTATCGTTCGGCGATGCGAAGGCTCGTCAACCCGTTCATCTTTGTCTTCACTGCGGTCGTCGCAGCGGGATACGCGTACCTGGCGTGGCGCCTGGCGACCAGCCCCGCCTCGAGGCTCGCGCTGGCGATGCCGTTCCTGCTGGTGTGGCTGGTGCCGGTGTCGTTCCTGGTCGGCGCACGCGGCAGCCGCAATGCGGCGATCGAGCTGCTGCATCGACTGGGCTACCTCAGCATGGCATGGCTCAGCTTCCTGTTCGCCGCGACGGTCGCGCGCGACGCGGCGCTGGTCGCAACTGCCTTCGGCCCGCTCGCCGCATGGCAGCCGGCCGTTGCCGACGCGGGCGTGCCCGCAGTGCTGGTCGCGTCGGTGGCCGCGCTGGCGATCGGCATGCAGGTCGCTGCGCGCGGCCCGGCAGTCCGGCACGTCGACGTGCCGATCGAAGGCCTGGACCCGGCGCTCGACGGATACCGGATCGCCCAGATCAGCGATCTGCACGTCGGGCTCGGGATCCGCGCGCCGTACGTCGAGCGCGTGGTGCGCCAGGTTCACGAGCTCGAGCCCGACATCACCGTGCTGACCGGCGACATCGTCGACGGCAGCGTCGCCGCGTTGGCCGCCGACGTCGCGCCGCTGGCGAAGCTGGCCGACCGCGCGCCGGTCTTTTTCGTGCTCGGCAACCACGACTGCTACTCGGGCGCCAAGCCGTGGATCGCGCAGTTCGAGGCGATGAACATGACGGTGCTGTTGAATTCGCACGTCGTGCTCGGAAGGCAGCACGCGCGCATCGTCGTGGCCGGCGTCGTCGATCCGGCCGCGCGCTGGTCGGGTTTTCCGGAAGGACCGCGGCCGGACCAGTCGCTGGCCGGCAGTCCCGAACCGGCGTTCCGTCTGCTGCTTGCGCACAACCCGAAGCTCGCGTCGAGCGCCGAGCGCGCCGGATTCGACCTGCAGCTGTCGGGTCATACGCATGCCGGGCAGTTCTTTCCGTGGACGCTCGCGGTGCATCTGGTGCACGCGCCGCACGTGGTCGGACTGTCGCGGCAGGGACGGATGCGCGTCTATGTCAGCGCAGGAACCGGGACCTGGGGGCCGCCGGTGCGGTTCGGCACCAAGCCCGAGCTCACGCTGCTGCGCCTGGTGCGGGCGTGAACGCGCCCTAATCGCGCCGCGCAGCCTCCTTCTCCTCGCGTTCGACCCGCTGCTCGACGCGAACGGCCGACACGCGTTGTT
>DATLGW010000414.1:0-21510 GCA_035540315.1 Burkholderiaceae bacterium
GCCTGGAACACGATCACCGTGCGCCGGCGCGGCTCGATCCCCAGCGGCTCGGCGCCGAACAACGACGCCAGCGAGTCGGCCCAGGCGCCGGCGCACACGGCAACGGTGGCGGCCGAGACTTCGCCGCCGCGCCCGGCGAGCCGCCAGCGGCCTGCGTCGCGCTGCGCCGACTCCAGCTCGAATCCGGTCGCGACCCGCACGCCGCGCGCACGCGCCGCGCGCAGATAACCGTGCAGCAGCGCGTGCACGTCGATGTCGAACGAGCTGCGGTCGACGAATGCGCGCTCGGCCGCCTGCGGCCGCAGCATCGGCAGCAGCGCGCGCACGCGGTCGGCGCCGTCCAGGACCTGCACGCTGACCTCGGCCGACACGTCGGCGCACAGCCGTTCGAACGCGGTGCGTTGCGCGCTGCCGGCGTACAGCACGCACGCGCGCGGCGTTGCCAGCGGGTGCGCGGCGAAGCCCTCCGGCGGCCGCTCGAAGAACGCGCGCGACACGCGGCTGACTGCGCGCACGGTCGGGTTGCCGTACCACGGCGCGAAGAACGCGGCCGAACGGCCGGTCGAGTGATAGCCCGGCTGCGGCTCGCGCTCGATCACGACGACGTCCAAGCCGCGCTGCGACAGCTCGTAAGCCAGCGATGCGCCGGCCATGCCGGCGCCGACGACGGCGACATCGCAGCGCTCGCGAACGGCTGAGGCCATCGGCACTCGCTCCGGACGCCGATCAGGACTGCCCGGCGAACCGGGCATCCTCGCGCTCCTGCAGCTCGCGCCACAGCACCTTGCCGCTGGCAGTGCGCGGCAGCGAATCGACGAACTCGATCACGCGCGGGATCTTGTACGCTGCCATGCGCTCGCGCGCCCAGCTCGTCAGGTTTTCGGCGGTCAGGTTGCCGCGATACTTCGGGTCCGGCACGATCAGCACCTTGACCGTTTCGCCGCGCCGCGCATCGCGGGTGCCGATCACGCAGCACTCGAGAATGCCCGGATGCTCGTACAGCACCGATTCGACTTCGGTCGGCCAGACCTTGAGCCCGGCGGCGTTGATCATCCGCTTCACGCGATCGGTCACGAAGAAGTAGCCGTCTTCGTCGTAGTAGCCGATGTCGCCGGTCTTCAGGAACCGCTTGCCCTCGATCTCGACGAACGCAGCCGCGGTTTCCTCGGGATTGTTCCAGTACCCGGCGAACACCTGCGGACCCGCGATCACGATCTCGCCGCGCTCGCCCGGGCCGAGCTCGGCGCCCGATTCGAGGTCGAGCACGCGCGAATCGACGCCGAACAGCGGCAGCCCGGCGCACTGGCGCTTGGGGCGATGCAGCGGGTTGTAATGCGTCGGTGCCGCGGTCTCGCTCATCCCGTAGCCTTCGATGTAGTCGAGCCCCAGCACCTCCTTCAGGCGCCGTGCGACCGCCTCCGGCATCGACGCGCCGCCGCCGCCGATGCGCGTCAGCGACGACAGGTCGTGGCGCTTGAGCTGCGGATCGCCGAGGAAATCGATGATCATCGTCGTGATCCCGCTCCAGGCGGTCACCCGGTGGCGCTCGATCAGCCGGATCGCTGCATTGCGGTCCCAGCGGGGCAGCAGCACGATCGCCGCACCGGCCTGGATCGGCGCATTCATCATGCCTTGCATGCCGGTCACGTGATAGAGCGGCATCGTCGCGAGGAACACCGAGTCGGACGTGAAGCCCGACCAGGCAATCTGCGCCGTCGTCACCGCCAGCAGCGTCGAATGCGTGTGGATGCAGCCTTTGGGCCGGCCGGTGGTGCCCGACGTGTACGGCAGCAGCGCAATGCTGTCCGCGTTCGCGATCGGCGGGGCCGGGGCGGTCGAGCCGCCGGCGGCGATCGCTTCGCGCCAGCACAGCAGCCGCGGATCATGCAGCTCCCGCGGCGGCTCGCGCACCAGGTCCGACGCCGGCACGTCGTCTTCGGGATCGGCGTAATCGGAATAGGTCGCGACGATCGCGGTCCGCAGCGTCTCGACCGGCAGCGGCGTGAACTGCTCGATGGCGTCCTGGCCGAAGATCGCGACGGTCGCGCCGGAGTCGCGCATCAGATGCTCGAGCTCGGCGGTGCGCAGCATCGGATTCGCCGGCACCACGACCGCGTCGGCGCGCATCGCCGCGTAATAGCCGATCACGAACTGCGGGCTGTTCTGCAGATCGACCAGCACCCGATCGCCCGGCGCGACGCCGCAGCGCTGCTGCAGGAAAGCCGCCAGCGCGTCGACCTGCTCGGCCAGGTCGCGATACGTCAGCGTTCGGCCGTGGAAGATCAGTGCCGGCCGCTGCGGATAGCGCCGCGCCGACACCTCGAGGTTGTACACCAGCGTGGTCCGCGGCACCGCCAGCGTGCGGGTCAGGTGGGGTGGCCAGTGCTTCAAATGTCGTTCGATCGCCGGCATCGTCTTTCACACGTCGGTTACGGTCAGTCGTCGGCGCGGGCGCAGCGACACCAGCGTGTTGAGCACCAGCGCCGAGATCACCAGCGTGCCGCCCTGCAGCGTCGCGACGCTCGGCTGCTCGCCCGCGCCGATCCAGGCCCACAGCGGCCCGAGCACGACCTCGAGCAGGGCCAGCAGCGCGATCTCGTGCGGCGTCAGGTGGCGCGCGACGCGCACCAACAGCATACACGGTAGCCCGAGCTGGAAGAATCCGAGTGCCGCCAGGATCGCCAGGTCGTGCCAGCCCACCGACACCGGCCATGCGATCGGCAGCGACAGCGCGCACGACATCAGCGCGCCGATCGCGACTGCCGGCACCAGGTCGATGCGCGCGCCGCTGCGCTTGAGCAGGATGATGTTCGTCGCCGAAGCGACCGGGACCGCGAACGCGATCGCCATGCCCGCGAGCCCGTCGCCGGTGAGCTGATCGCGGACCATCCAGAAGATGCCGACGCCGGCCAGCGTGATCGCGCCCCAGGTCCGCGGCGCAATCGGCTGCTTGAGCACGACCCAGCCGAGCAGCGCCGCCAGCAGCGGCGCCACCGACATCACGACCAGCGTGTTCGCGACCGTCGTGTGCGCCAGCGCCAGCATGAACGCGGTGAACATCACCGCCCACATCAGCCCCGAAGCGAGCCCGACCGTGCCGCTGCCGGCCAGCACCCGCCACCACCGTTCGCGATGCTGCCACGCGAGCGCGACGAGCACGAACAGCGCGCAGAACAGCGACCGCCAGAACGCGACCTCGAAGCCCTCGGCGCGCTCCAGTTGCCGGGTCGCGACCCCCGCCGTGCTCCACAAGAAAGTGCACAGGATCAGGGTCAGGACCGCATTGCGGTGCTCGCGGGGGCTGCTCATGGATCGGTGCTCGGCGCGATTATAGCGGCGGTAGAATCCCTGCCATGTCCGATCCCCGGTTCGTTCACCTGCGGGTCCACTCCGAGTACTCGATCAGCGACTCGATCGTGCGCATCGAGCCGCTGCTCGATGCGGCAGCGGCCGACGGGCAGCCCGCGATCGCGCTGACCGACAGCGCGAACCTGTTCGGCTGGATCAAGTTCTACGGTGCCGCGCGCGCACGCGGCATCAAAGGGATCTGCGGCGCCGACTGCTGGCTGACGAACGATGCCGACCGCGACCGCCCGTTCCGGCTGCTGCTGCTGGCGCGCGACTACGACGGCTACCTCGCGCTGTGCCGACTGCTGTCGCGGGCGTGGCTGGAGAACGAGCACCGGGGTCGGGGAGAGCTGCGCGCGCAATGGTTCGACGACCAGCCCGTGCCGGGCCTGATCGCGCTGTCCGGCGCGCAGGCCGGCGACGTCGGGCAGGCGCTGCTCGCGGGCAACGACGCGGCCGCGCAGCGGCTGGCCGAGCAGTGGAGCCGGCGATTGCCGGGCGCGTATTACCTGGAGGTCCAGCGCAGCGGCCAGCCGGAGGCCGAGGCGCAGCTGCGCGCTGCCGCGCGGCTGGCCGCGCGGACCGGGCTGCCTCTGGCGGCGACGCATCCGGTGCAGTTCCTGCGCCGCGACGAGTATCGCGCGCACGAGGCGCGCGTTTGCATCGCCGACGGCGAGATCCTGGCGAACCCGCGGCGCGTGCGCCGCTTCACCGAGCAGCAGTATTTCAAGACGCAAGCGGAGATGGCCGAGCTGTTCGCGGACCTGCCGAGCGCGGTCGCGAACACCGTGCAGATCGCGCGCCGCTGCAACGTGTCGATCGAGCTGGGCAAGTCGCGGCTGCCGGAGTTTCCGACCCCCGACGCAATGTCGGTCGAGCAGTACCTGCGGGTGCTCGCGCAGCAGGGGCTCGCGCACAGGCTGCGATCGCTGTACCCGCAGCCCGAGGCGCTGGCCGCCCGCGAAGCGCAGTACGCGGCGCGGCTGCAGCTCGAATGCGACACGATCATCGCGATGGGCTTTGCGGGCTATTTCCTGATCGTGGCCGACTTCATCAACTGGGCCAAGGCGAACGGCGTGCCGGTGGGTCCGGGCCGCGGCTCGGGCGCCGGGTCGCTGGTCGCGTTCGCGCTCGGCATCACCGACCTCGACCCGATTCCGTACGCGCTGCTGTTCGAGCGGTTCCTGAACCCGGAGCGGGTGTCGATGCCCGACTTCGACATCGACTTCTGCCAGGACAACCGGTGGAAGGTCATCGAATACGTGCGGCGCAAGTACGGCGCCGACGCGGTCGCGCAGATCGCGACCTTCGGCACGATGGCATCGAAGGCGGTGATCCGCGACGTCGGGCGGGTGCTCGACATGCCGTATTACTTCTGCGACCAGCTGTCGAAGCTCGTCCCGGTGGTGCAGAACAAGCCGCTGTCGCTGGCGAAGGCGCGCGAGGCCGAGCCGCAGCTCAAGGAGCGGGAGTCGCGCGAGGACGAGGTGCGCGAGCTGCTCGCGCTCGCCGAGTCGCTCGAGGACATCACCCGCAACGTCGGCATGCACGCCGGCGGCGTGCTGATCGCGCCGGGGCGGCTGACCGACTTCTGTCCGCTGTACCGGGCGCCGGGTACCGATTCGGTGATCAGCCAGTACGACAAGGACGACGTCGAGGCGGTCGGGCTGGTCAAGTTCGACTTCCTGGGGCTGCGCAACCTGACGATCATCCAGCTCGCGGTCGACTACGTGAATCGGCGCCGGCCCGAGCACGACAAGCTCGACCTGGCGAAGCTGTCGTTCGACGATCCGAAGGCGTACAAGATCCTGAAGGACGCGAACACGACCGCGATCTTCCAGGTCGAAGGCGAGGGCATGAAGAAGCTTCTGAAGAAGCTCGCGCCCGACCGCTTCGAGGACATCATCGCGGTGCTCGCGCTGTACCGCCCGGGGCCGCTCGGGTCGGGGATGGTCGACGACTTCATCCTGCGCAAGAAGGGCCAGCAGCGGATCGACTACTTCCATCCGGACCTGAAGCAGTGCCTGGAGCCGACTTACGGCGTGATCGTCTATCAGGAGCAGGTGATGCAGATCGCGCAGATCGTCGCCGGCTACTCGCTGGGCGGCGCCGACCTGCTGCGGCGCGCGATGGGCAAGAAAAAGCCCGAGGAGATGGAAAAGCAGCGGGCGGTCTTCATCGACGGCGCACGCAACAAGGGCTACGACCCGGACCTGGCGACGCAGCTGTTCGACCTGATGGAGAAGTTCGCCGAGTACGGGTTCAACAAGTCGCACACCGCCGCGTACGCGGTCGTCACCTATCAGACCGCATGGCTGAAGGCGCACTTCCCGGCCGAGTTCATGGCCGCGACGCTGTCGTCGGACATGGACGACACCGACAAGGTGCAGCTGTTCGCGAAGGACGCGCGCGACAACGGCGTGACGCTGCTCGGGCCGTGCGTGAACGCGTCGCAGTTCCGCTTCGAGCCGGTCGACGAACGCACGATCCGCTACGGCCTGGGCGCGGTCAAGGGCACCGGCGAGACGGCGGTCGCCGACATCCTCGCCAAGCGCGCCGAGCGCCCGTTCACCGACCTGTTCGACTTCTGCGCGCGCGTCGACAAGCGGATCGTGAACCGCCGCTGCATCGAGGCGCTGATCCGCGCCGGCGCATTCGACGCGCTCGACGCCGACCGCGCGAAGCTGCTCGCGAACGTCGGCCGCGCAATCGATGCGGCCGAGCAGCATGAAGCGTCTGCCGGGCAAGTCAGCCTGTTCGGCCCCGCCGACGCCGGGCCGCTCGCGCCCGAGTGGATCGCTGCGCCGCCGTGGGACGAGCGTCGCCGGCTGCAGGAGGAGAAGCTCGCGCTCGGCTACTACCTGAGCGGCCACCTGTACCACGGCTTCGCCGGCGAGCTGCGCCGCTTCGTCAAGCTGCGGCTCGCCGATCTGGCCCGGCTGGCCGAATCGTCGAACGGTCCGACGTCGATCGCGGTCGCCGGCGTGGTCGCATCGCTGCAGCCGATGATGACGCGGCGCGGGCGGATGCTGCGGCTGGTGCTCGACGATGCGAGCGCAGCGGTCGAGATCACCGTGTTCAACGAGCTGTACGACCAGCACCGCGCGCTGCTGAAGGAGGACGAGCTGCTGATCGTGCACGGCAAGCTCGCGCGCGACGACTATACCGGCGGGTTCCGCGTGACCGCCGAGCGGCTGATGGACCTCGCGACCGCGCGCCAGGAGTTCGCTCGCAGCCTGACGCTGCGGATGAACGGCAAGGCCGACGGCGGGCGGCTGCAGGCGCTGCTCGGGCCGTGGCGCGCGAGCCCGGAGCGCGGCGACGCGCGCGGTTGCCCGGTGGAGATCGTCTACGACAACGGCACTGCGCTGTGCGCGGTGCGGCTGGGCGACGACTGGCGCGTCAAGCCCGACGACGTGCTGCTGGCGCAGCTGCGCGAGTGGCTGTCGCCCGACGACGTCGAGCTGCGGTACGGCTGACGGCGGATGGCCACGTCCGACAAGGCGCTGATCGCTCGACTGCTGCGCTACGTACGGCCCTACTGGCCGATGTTCGCGCTCGGGGTGCTCGGCATGATCCTGACCGCCGCGACCGAGCCGGCATTTCCGATGCTGATGAAGGTGCTGCTCGACGACGGCTTCGGCGCCGGCGGCGCCGGCTGGCTGCTGTGGGGGATTCCGCTGGCGATCGTCGCGCTGTTCGTGCTGCGCGGCATGTTCACGTTCACGATGCACTACGCGATGTCGTGGGTCAGCCAGCGGGTGCTCAACGACCTGCGCCGCGACATGTTCGGGCGGCTGATCGAGCTGCCGGCTTCTTTCCTCGCGCGCGAGCCGGCCGGCAAGCTGATCGCGCGGCTGGTGTCGGACGTCAACAACGTGACGGTCACGCTCGGCGGCGTGATCGTCACCGTCGTGCGCGACAGCTTCGTGATCCTGGGGCTGCTGGTGTGGCTGCTGTATCTGAACTGGCAGCTGACGATGATCGCGCTGGCGCTGCTGCCGGTGATCGCGCTGCTGACCCACGCTTTCTCGCGCCGGATGCGCCGGCTGTCGCACGAGCAGATGCGCTACACCGGCGAGCTGACCAGCGTGGTCGAGGAGGCGATCCACTGCAGCCCGGTCGTCAAGGTCTACAGCGGGCAGGCCTACGAGCAATCGCGGTTCCAGCAGGCCAACGACAAGCTGCGCAACTTCGCGCGCCGCATGACGGTGGCCAGCGCGACGATCGTGCCGCTGACGCAGGTCAGCGCCGCGATCGCGGTCGCGATCGTGGTCGCGATCGCGCTGTATCAGTCGCAGCAGCAGCAGACGACGGTCGGCGGCTTCGTGTCGTTCATCACCGGCATGCTGATGCTGCTGACGCCGCTGCGGCACCTGGCCGACGTGAACACCCAGTTCCAGCGGGCACTGGCCGCGGCCGACGTGGTGTTCCGCTTCGTCGACGAGCCGGTCGAGGAGGACCACGGCACGCGCACGATCGGGCGCGCCCGCGGCGAGATCCGCTTCGAGAACGTTTCGTTTCGTTATCCCGGCGCCGAGCGGCCGGCGCTGGCGGGAATCGATCTGGTCGTGCGCCCCGGCGAGACGGTCGCGCTGGTGGGCTCGTCGGGCGGGGGCAAGACCACGCTGGCGAACCTGATCCCGCGTTTCTACAGCCCCACCGACGGCCGGATCCTGCTCGACGCGATCCCGATCGAGCAGCTGCGGCTGGCGAGCCTGCGCGCGCAGATCGCATGGGTCAGCCAGAACGTGATGCTGTTCAACGACACGATCGCCGCGAACATCGCATACGGCGAGCGCCGCGGCGTGCCGCTCGCGCAGGTGCGCTCGGCCGCGCGCGCCGCGCACCTCGCCGAGTTCATCGAGTCGCTGCCGCAGGGCTACGACACGCTGATCGGCGACAACGGCGTGCGGCTGTCGGGCGGGCAGCGCCAGCGGCTGTCGATCGCGCGCGCGATCCTGAAGGACGCGCCGATCCTGATCCTCGACGAGGCGACCTCGGCGCTGGACAACGAATCGGAGCGGTTCGTTCAGGCCGCGCTCGAGGAGCTGATGCACGGGCGCACGACGCTGGTGATCGCGCATCGGCTCTCGACCGTGATCCGCGCCGACCGGATCGTCGTGCTCGCGCACGGGCGCATCGTCGAGCAGGGGCTGCATGCGCAGCTGCTCGAGCGCAACGGCATCTACGCGCGGCTCTACGCCGGCGACGAGCTCGGCTGATCCTGCGGCGCGGGCGCGCCCGGCGCCAGCCCGCTGGCGCCGGCCGGGCGCACGGCGATCAGCGCCGACATCAGCAGCGGGTACGTGAAGCCTTCGACGCCCAGGTACAGCGTCGAGTCGAACAGCGAGTGCACGACGAACACCGCAGTCGTGCCGGCCACGGGGCAGCGCGCCCACGGCGGCCAGCGGCGGACGGTGGCGTACGGCACCGCGACCAGCACGACGAACAGCGCCAGCCCCGCGACGCCGAGCTCGGCGGCGAAGAACAGGAACTGGCTGTGCGGCTGGCTCGAAGACGTCTTCAGCAGCCGGCACCAGTCGGCGTCGAGGCGGCGACAGAATTCGACGCGGAAGCTGCCGGTTCCCCAGCCGAGCAGCGGGCGCTCGCGCGCCATCGCCGCCGCCTGCTCCCACAGCATCATCCGGATCCCGCCCGACGCGGCCGCCTTCTGCCGCTGATACTCGAGCGGGTCGGGGCCCGGCTGCACGTCCGGAACCTGCGCATGGCCGCTCCCGTTTGCATCGATCAGGAAGTCGATCGTCCCCTGCACCCGGGAGCGCATTCCGGAGGACATCGCGACCGTCACCGCCAGCAACGCGATCAGCGCGACGCCCCAGCGCAGCCGGTGCGCCGGTGCGGGCGCCTGGAACAGGAACACCAGCGCGACCAGCCCCAGCGCGATGAAGCCGGTCCGGCTGGGCTCGACTCCGAGCACGATGATCGCGCCGAGCAGCGCCGCCGCGTACCAGCCCCAGCGGACGGCGCCCGAGGCATGCCAGCGGGCGATCACCAGCGCACCGAGCACGAACAGCGACAGGAAAACGCTCTGGATGATGTAGTGCTTGAACACCATGTGCCCGCCCAGCTCGGCCGGCAGCCAGAACGGGTGCACGAGGTGCGCGAGCACCAGCACCAGCGTCAGCGCCATTGCCGCCAGGAATGCGAGCAGCACGCGCCGCTGCCACAGCGGCTGCGCGACCAGCAGCGACACCGCGATCGGCACGATCAGCAACCGCGTGTAACGCGCCAGGCCCCGCGCGGCGAGCTCCGGCGGCGCGGCCGACCAGCTGATGCCCGCGGCGATCAGCAGCAGCAGCGCCATGCTGACCGCGACCAGCCGATCGTGCCGCAACTGCCGCCACCGTTCGCTCCAGCCGCCGGCCGCCAGCCACAGCAGCACCAGCACTGCGCTCAGCGCATCGGTGGCAAGGCCCGAGATCGGCAGCGAGAACGCCATCGCGACCAGCGACCAGCGCGCCGCCGACTGCGGGCCCGGCAGCGGTTGGTCCCGCCACGCGCGAACGCCGAGCGGCGCGGCCATCGTCAGCACGCGGCGGCCAGCGCGCTGTGCCGCGGCTGGGTCTGGCGCAGCCGGCGAACCTGCGCATTGTGCGCGCGGTTCGCGCGCATCACGTCGGCATGCGCATAGCTGCGCGCATGGTCGAGGTGGACCCAGACGATGCTGTAGCGGGCCCGCACGCCGCGGACTCCGGCGTGATTGAGCCGATATCCCAGGTTGCGATCCTCGCCGCCGTAGGCCATCGACTCGTCGAAACCGCGCACGCGCAGCAGATCGCTGCGCCAGGCGCCGGAGTTGCAGCCGACGAACGTGTCGCGCGGCGTCAGCCGATCGAGCATGCGCGCCAGCAGCCGGTTGCGCGTCAGCCGCAGCGCCGGCACGCGCACGCCGTGCGCAGCGAGAAACACCGGGTCGAACAGCTGCTGCGACTCGATCATCGCGTCGGTCAGCCGCTCGCGGTGGAACGGCGCCGGAATCGACAGGCTGCTGCCGCCGGCGACGAAGCGTCCGGGGGCTGCCAGCCGCCGGTACGCGGCAACCAGGTCGTCGCGCGGCACGCAGTCGGCATCGGTGAACACCAGCCAGTCGCCGCTGGCGTGCGCGATCGCCCGATTCAGGATCGTGCACTTTCGAAAGCCCAGATCCGGCTGGGTCAGGTGCAGGATCGGGAACGTCGCGAGCGCACGGTGGCGCGCGACGACCTCGGCCGTTTCGGCGAACTCGCTGTCTTCGGCGACGATCAGCTCGTCGCACGGCTCGCGCTGGCACCGATAGCCCAGCAGCGTGCGATCCAGCGCATGCCAGTTGTCGTACGCGGAGACGACGATGCTGACCCTGATCATGGTGTGGAACGGTCGACGACAGGCGGCCGCGCCCGGCGCGCGCAACCGCCGAATGTTACAAGATCGGGCGCGCCGCCCCGACCTCAGGCGCCCAGCGCGGCGGAGATGTCGCGCGCGGTCTGCAGCAGCAACGCGCGGGCCTGCGGCACCGACACTGCGACGTCGCGCTGTCGCAGGTACGGCACCGTCAGCGCGGCGACCGCGGTCTTCGAATGGTCGAAGACCGGGCAGCACAGATCGGTGACTCCCGCCGCGGTATCGCTCGCCGCCATGTAATAGCCCAGGCGCAGCACGCGGTCGAGCTCGGCGGCCACGGCGGCGCGCGAGAAGCGACGCGGGCTGTTCGTTGCCATTTCGTCGATCAGCTCGGCCTGCACCGCGGGCGGCTGGAACGCCGTCAGCACCCGTGCCGATGCGCGGTCGGGACGAAACGGGAAGTGCGCGCCCAGCCGCACCATGAATCCCATCGGCTCCGGGCTTTCGACCTGCGCGACGACCAGGATCCGGCGCGCATAGTGGATCACCAGGTGCGCGGACTGGCGCGAGCGCTGCGCCAGGTCCTGCATTCTCGGCAGCGCAATCGTCAGCAGCCGACGCACCGGCGGATGCCGGTGCGCGAGCTCGAACAGCTTCAGCGACATCCGGTAGCTGCCATCGGGCCCGCGAACGAGATAGCCGCGCGACTCGAGCACCGAGAGCATCCGGAAGATTTCGCCGGTCGAACGGTTGAGCCGTTGCGCGATCTGGTTCTGCGACAGGCCCAGCGCCTCGCCCGACATCAGCTCGAGGATGTCGAGCCCCTTCTCGAGCGCCGGCGCCGAGTAGGCCGCTTCGGCCCGTGCCGCGTCATCGCCGCCGTGCGCGCTCGCCGCGCCTGGAATTCGGTCGTCGCTCATCGCAGCCTCGATTCTGCGCATCCGGTTGACAGCGGTCAATTTCATATGTGAGACTCGCTTTCACCCATAAACGGCGCGCCGCTCGAATCAATCGGCCGCGCCGTCAGTTCCCGCCGCGAACGCCGCTCCAGATGCCGAAGGCCCTTTCCGAATCCGACGTCGATCGCTACCGCGAACGCGGTTTCCTGTTCCCTCTCGATGCGCTGGAGCCGTCCGAGGCGCAGGCCTTGCGCGCCCGCTACGAGTCGCAGTCGCATCTGATCGCCGGTCGCAGCAACCAAAAACCGCACCTGCTGTTTCCGTGGCTGAGCGACTTGATCCGCCATCCGCGCGTGCTCGACGCGGTCGAGGACCTGCTGGGCCCGGATCTGCTGTGCTGGAGCTCGCAGTTCTTCTCGAAACCTGCCGGCGACGCCGCGTACGTCAGCTGGCATCAGGACGCGACCTACTGGGGACTGTCGTCGCCCGACGTCGTCACCGCCTGGATCGCGCTGACGCCGAGCACGCCGCAGTCCGGCTGCATGCGCGTGATTCCGGGCACGCATCGCCGGCAGGTGCCGCACGAGGATCGCTTCGACGACAAGAACCTGCTGTCGCGCGGCCAGGAGATCTCGGTCCAGGTCGATCAGGACCAGGCAGTCGACGTCGTGCTCGCGCCCGGGCAGTTCTCGCTGCACCATGTGCTGCTGTTCCACTCGTCGGAACCGAACCGCTCGGCGCTGCCGCGGGTCGGATTCGCCGTGCGCTACATTCCGACCTTCGTGCACCAGACCGCCGGCGAGCGCGAGAGCGCGACGCTGGTGCGCGGCGTCGATCGGTACGGCCACTTCGATCGGGAGCTGCCGCCCGAGTCGGACCTGCACCCCGACGCGGTGGCCCGGCATCGTGCGATCATCGACCGGCAGCTGCGCATCCTGTACGCAGGAGCGCAGCAGCGCGGCAAGCTTGGACCCGAAGGCACCGGCGCCCGCGCATCGAATTAGGAACAGGGCCTGGCGGCCCGTCGACGGAGGAGAGAGAAATGAGGACAGCCTACGTTTTGCTCGCGGCCGCGATCGCGGCGGCTGGGCCGGGCTGGGCGCACGCGCAGGACGTGCGGATCCGGTTCGCGCATTCGCTGTCGACGAGCGAGCCGGCGCACCAGGCAGCGGAGTACTTCGCGAAGAACGTCGCGGAACGCACGAAGGGAAGGGTGCAGATCCAGGTGTTCCCTGGCGAGCAGCTGGGCTCCGGGAAGGACGTCAACGAGATGATCCGCCAGGGCGCGAACGTGATGAACATCACCGACCCTGGATACCTGTCGGATTTCGTGCCCGACATCGGCGTGCTGAACGGTCCGTACCTGGTCGCGACGCCGCAGGACTATGCGAAGCTGCTCGCATCGGACTGGTATCGCGGCATCGAGAAGAAGCTCGAGCAGGCCGGCTTCAAGCTGATCATGGCGAACGGCTTTTTCGGCCAGCGGCACGTGATCGCAGACAAGCCGGTGCGGCGCCCCGAGGACATCGCCGGGATCACGGTGCGGGTGCCGCCGAACACGATGTGGATCGAGACCTTCAAGGCGATGGGCGCGCGGCCGACGACGGTGCAGTGGTCGGAGGTCTACAACGCGCTGCAACAGAACGTGGTCCAGGCTGCCGAGGCCCCGCTGGGCTCGTTGTGGGGCGCAAAGCTGCACGAGACGCGCAAGGTGATTTCGATGACCGGGCACTTCACCGCTTTCGTGATGTGGCCGATGAACGCCGGCTACTTCAACCGGCTGCCGAAGGACGTGCAGCAGGTCCTGATCGAGGAGGGCGCGAAGGCCGGCGACTACATGACCAAGCTGACGCTGGAGCAGCAGCAGAGCTACGTCGACCGCTTCAAGCAGGCCGGCGTCACGTTCGTCACCGACGTCGATCTGCCCGCATTCCAGAAGGCGACGGCCAGCGTCTACAAGGCGTTCCCGAAATGGAGCCCGGGACTGCACGAGACGGTCACGCAGATCCTGCGCAAGCATTGATCCGCGCATTGCAGGCGCGTCTGGCCGGCGGCGCGCCGCCGGCCGCGCGCGATCCGCGATGACTGGGGCGGTTCGCCGACTGTCGCGACACCTCGAGGAGATCCTGGCGGGCCTCGCACTGGTGATCGTGGTGGCGGCCGTGTGCTGGGGCGTGCTCACGCGGTACGTGACCGCGCAGCCGGCGACCTGGTCAGGGGAAATCGCCGCGATCGCTTTCGCGTGGATGGTGTTCCTCGGCGCGGCGGCCGGTTTCAAGTACCAGATGCATATCAGCGTCGACCTGCTGCTCGTGGTGCTGCCGGCGCCGTGGCGGCGGACGGCGCAGGCGCTGGGCGACGCGCTGGTGATGCTGTTCATCTTCTACGTGATCTGGCTCGCGGTCCGCTTCAACCTCGAGGCGCTGAACGTGCCGACGCCGGTGTTGCGGATGCCGGCTGCAGTGCTCTACGCATCGGTGCTCGCCGGCTTCGCTTTCATGGCGGTGCGTTATGCGCAGCTGATCCGCCACCGGCTGACCGGCGCCGCCGGCCCGATGTTCCAGCTGCCGGTCGCCGGCGAGCGGCGGGCCTGAGCGGCAATGGATTTCCTGCCGGTCGCCGCGATGTTCGCGCTCGCCGCGCTGAACGTGCCGGTCGCGCTCGCGATCGCGATGGCCGCGCTGGTGTTCTTCCTGCTCGCCGACGGCTTGCCGATCCAGATCTACGTGCAGAAGCTCGCCCAGGCGACCGATTCGTTCCCGCTGCTGGCGGTGCCGTTTTTCATCTTCGCCGGCTCGATCATGAACCACGCCGGGATCACGCGGCGGCTGCTGTCGCTGGCCGAGGCGCTGGTGGGTCACATGATCGGCGGAATCGCGCAGGCCAACGTCGTGCTCGCGACGCTGATGGGCGGGCTGTCGGCGTCGGCCAATGCCGATGCGGCGATGCAGTCGAAGATGCTCGGGCCGGAGATGATCCGCCGCGGCTACTCGCCTGCGTTCGCCGCGGCGATCACCGCCTGCTCGGCCGTGATCACGCCGATCATTCCGCCCGGCATCGGGCTGATCATCTACGGCTATCTCGCGGACGTGTCGGTCGGGCGGCTGTTCATCGGCGGCATCGTGCCGGGACTGCTGCTGTGCGCGTCGCTGATGGTCGCCGTGCACTTCGTGTCGCGACGGCATGGATACACGGCGGTACGCGAGCGGATGGTGCCGCTGCGTCAGGTCGGTCGGGCCTTCCTCGACGCGCTGGGCGCGCTGTCGATCGCCGCGTTCATCCTGGTGGGCATCCGCTATGGGATCTTCACGCCGACCGAGGCCGGCGCGATGACGGTCGTCTATGCCACGCTGATCGGCATGCTGTGGCACCGCGAGCTGAAGTGGTCGGCGTTTCCCGCCATCATCCTCGAGACGGTGCTCGCGACCGCGGCGGTGATGCTGATCATCTGCGCGGCCAGCGCATTCGGCTTCTACATGTCGTGGGAGCGGCTGCCGGCGCGCGGCGCGCAGTTCCTGATCGAGCTGACCCAGGATCCGCTGCTGCTGCTGTTGCTGATCAACCTGATGCTGTTGGGCGCGGGCATGCTGATCGAGGGCACGGCGGCGCTGATCCTGCTGACGCCGCTGCTGGTTCCCGCGGTCACCAAGCTAGGCATCGATCCGCTGCACTTCGGCCTGGTGATGATCGTGAACCTGACGATCGGCGGCGTGACGCCGCCGGTGGGCACGATGATGTACACGACCTGCGCGATCCTGCGCGTGCGGCTCGAGCGCTACACGCGCGAGGGCTGGCCGTTCATCGTCGCGCTGCTCGCCGTGCTGGCGTTGATCACCGCCTTTCCGCAGCTGGTGCTGTGGTTGCCCAACGCGCTGATGCCGCAGTAGCGAACCGGGAGGTCCGATGAAGTTCCGCGCCGCCGTGCTGCACCGAGTCGACACGCCGCTGCAGATCGAGACGGTCGAGCTCGATCGCCTCGGCCCCGGCGACGTGCTGATCCGCAACCACGCGAGCGGCTTGTGCCACACCGACCTGGAGGTGATCCAGGGCAGCCTGGCGTACCCGATGCCGATCGTGCTGGGCCATGAAGGCGCCGGCATCGTCGAAGCCGTCGGCGATGCGGTGACGTGCGTGAAACCGGGCGATGCCGTGGTCGCATCGTGGAATCCGCACTGCGGCCACTGCTTCTATTGCGAGCGCGACCTTCCGATCCTGTGCGAGCCGTTCACCCGTCACCAGCCGGCAGGGCATCTGCTCGACGGGCAGTCCCGGCTGTCGATCGCGGGGCGAAAGCTGCATCATTTCTCGGTCGTGTCGTCGCACGCCGAATACTCGGTGGTTCCGGAATCCGGCGCGATCGTCGTGCCGCCCGAGATTCCGCTCGACCGCGCGTGCCTGATCGGTTGCGGCGTGATGACCGGCGTCGGCGCAGTCAGCCGAAAGGCGCGGATCGAGGCCGGCAGCCTCGTCGCCGTCGTTGGCTGCGGCGCCGTCGGGCTGAATGCAATCCAGGGCGCGCGGATCGAGCGGGCGCAGCGGATCATCGCGATCGATACCGATCCGCAGCGGCTGGCGCTGGGGCGCCGCTTCGGCGCCACCGACACCGTGGTCGCCGACGAGCGCGCGATCGATGCGGTGAGGTCGCTGACGGCGGGCCGCGGCGCCGATGCCGTGTTCGAGTGCGCTGGCGCCGAGCCCGCGCTGCAGCTTGCGTTCGAGATCACGCGGCCGGGCGGTCAGCTGGTGATCCTCGGCAAGACGCAGGTGGACCGCAAGGTGTCGCTGCGGTTCGGATCGATGATGGGCGAGAAGACGATCGTCCGCTCGTCGTATGGCGCAGCGCGTCCCCGGCGCGACTTCCCGTGGCTCGCGAACCTGTATCTGAAAGGCGACCTGTTGCTCGACGAGCTGATCACGATGCGACTGCCGCTCGAGCGCATCAACGAAGGCTTCGACGGCATGCGCCGCGGCGAGGTCGTGCGGGCGGTCGTGCAGCTCTGCTGACGCAGCGCGCGGCCCTGCACGCTGCGACGCCGGCGCGTCCCCCTGAGCGGCAACCGAACCCGCCCCCGCACCCGCACGAAGCGCCTACCGCGCGAACTCCAGATCGTCCCGGATCGCCTCGATCCCCGCGGCCGCGCAGACGTCGTCGGCCTCTCCGCCGGGCGCGCCCGACACGCCGATGCCGCCGACCAGCGATCCGCTCGCTTCGATCATCATGCCGCCGCCGACCGCGGCCACGCCGGGACGATGACGCAGGCCGCTCATCGGCTTGCCGGCCTGCGTCAGTTCGGCGAGCGCGGTCGTGTTCGTGCGGAAGCTGACTGCGGTGAACGCCTTCGCGCTCGCCATGTCGGGCGTATGCGGTCCGGCGAATCGGTCGCGCAGCAGCACCTGCACGACGCCCATCCGATCGACGATCGCGATCGTTGCCTGCCAGCCGTTGTCGCGGCAGGATTTCAGCGCGGCCTGCGCGGCCTTCAGTGCGGCCTCCGGCGTCAGCAGGCGGATCGTGTGCAGCGGATCGTCCTGCGCTTGAACGAGCGGTGCGGCCACCGCGAGCGCCGAGAACGTCAAGGCTCGGAGCAGCCTGCAAGGACGAAACATCATCGTCGCACCCCCTCTGTCGTTCGACTCCGCACGCCGGACGCGGCCATGCGGCGCGGCGAGATCAGTCCCCGGCGCGCAGCGCAGGCCAGAAGCCGCGCTCGTCCATCAGGTAGTACTGCACCTTCATCGTCGCCGCGGCTCCGGCGACGATGCCGCCGAACGCGAGGAACGATCCGAGCGCGACCGTGGACAGCCCGGTGATCCCCTGGCCGATCGTGCAGCCCATCGCGACGAAGCCGCCGTAGCCCATCAGCAGCCCCCCGACCGCATGGTTGCGGAAGTCCTGGAACGAGTGGAAGCGCTCGAAGCGCAGTCCGCCGGTGAACAGCCCGTACAGGAACGATCCCGCGATCACGCCGAACACCGCCATCGTTCCGAAAGTCAGCAGCGTCAGCTGCGTCGGCTCGAGCAGGTAGCGCAGCGAGTCGCCGATCGGGCTGACGAACGTGAACGACTGGACGCCGACGCGGCTCGGACGCTGGTCGGCGAACATCGCGTAGTCGTACCACGCCTGTCCGAGCGGCCCCGCAGTGATGTACCAGCCGGCGACGATCGCCAGGCCGACGACGACGCCGCCGATGATGTTGTCGCGGCTGGCGCGCAGGTCCTCGGACCTGAACACGAACCAGAACAGCGCCGCAGCGATCAGCGCGCCGACGATCAGCCGCATCGCCGCCGGGTCGCCGCCCACCAGCCGAGCCACGATCGTCCCCACGGCCTGATCCTGCATGCCGTAGCGCGACAGGTCGACGATCGTCGGCGCAGCCCAGCTCTGCACCGACACGGCGAACAGCTGCGTCGTGAACATCAGGTAGACCACGAGCCCGATCATCGCCGCAACCAGCAGCGACTTCAGGTTGCCGGTGCCGATGCGAACCAGCGTCTTGGTGCCGCAGCCGCTGCCCAGCGTCATGCCGATGCCGAACAGCAGACCCCCGACGAGGTAGCGCAGCCATGCGAAGTTCTGCGTACGGTACGGCGGCATCGTGTCTTCGGGCAGCTGCACCAGCGACAGTCCCTCGAGCAGCAGCAGCCCGGTCATCGCGACCGCGATCGCCAGCAGCCACGACCGCATGCGTCCGGTGTCGCCGATGTTGACCCAGTCGGACACGCCGCCCATCGTGCAGAAGTTCGTGCGGTTCATCACCGCGCCCATGATCAGCGCGATCGCGAACACCAGCGCGAGCACCAGCGTGTGAATCGAATACAGCTCCATCGTCAGCGATTTCCCAATTTTTCCTGTACCGCGGCGCGCAGCGCCGGATAGACGAACGATTCGAACGCTTCCGGACCGAGCGCCTGCGCGCGGTACGTGTCATCGACCAGCAGCACGAATGCCGGCACCCCGTGCAGCCGCATCCCGTCGGCGATCAGCGCGTCGAAACGCGGGCGCAGCCGCTCGGGCAGGTCGTCGCGCTTGAACGGGGCTCGCAGCGTCGCGAGCTTCACCTCGGTGAAGCGCAGGTGCGGCCAGTCGTTCGACCCCGCGAGCTTTCCCTGCTTCAGGTACGCCGCTTCCCACGCGCGGCACAGCGTGCAGTCGTTGGCGCCGATGTAGACCAGCTCGATCACCGATTCGCGGCGGGCGCGCGCCTGCGGCGCCGGATTCAGCGCGACGAAGCGCTGGATCTGCTCGAGCGAGCTGCGGGAGAACCGCAGCCCCTCGGCCGTCTGCAGCGTCCCGTCGCGCGCGGCCGCCAGCACCGTCCGGGTGCCGTCGGGCAGCGTGACGTCGAGCGCGAGCCGGCCGTCCTTTTCGCGGGCGGTCAACTCGCGCACCTCGGGCCACGCCACGCGCGATGCCGGCCCGTACAGGCCCGCCAGCTCGACCGACTCCGAATCGCCGAAGATCACGTTCGTGACCCGCAGCACGCGGGCCTCGGCGGCGTCCTTGCCGGCCGCGAACCAGTAGCCGAGCAGCCCTTGCGCGCGCTGCTCGAGCGATTGCGATGCGACCGCCCAGGGGGCGATCGCGAACAGCAGCACGGCGAGGAATCGAAGCAGCGGCGCACTCACGTTGGAGCACCCGTAAATCGTTGATTTTACAGGATCTACGCCAAAAAATCAGGTCCGGACCCGGATCCGCGACCCGGGGTCGGCCTGCACCTGCTTGACGCTGCGCAGGTAGTCGGCGACGACGTCGAAGATCGGCGGGCCGTCGACCTCCATCATCGATGCCCAGCCGGTCGCCTTGTACCGGCGCTGCGGATCGAGCGGCTCGTCGCCCAGCCTCAGGTCGCTGATGCGCTGTCCGCCGGGCTTCGTCACGTCGATCGTGTAGCTGAGTCCGCCCATCCGCACCATGTCTCCGCCCTGGCGCAGGTACGGGTCGGGGTGGAACAGGTTGTCGGCGACGTCCTCCATGATCGTGCGGATCTCGCTGCCGGTCATCTCGCGAACCCAGGTGTTCGGGTAGGTGAGGGCAGTGTGCGAGTACACCTCCTCGAGCGTGATCGGCTGACCCGGCAGCACGCTGGTTCCCCAGCGAAAACCGGGCGAGAACGCGATCTGCGCATCATGGTGCTTGAGCATCGCGTCGAGCACGATCTCGTCGAAGCTGCCGTTGAAATTGCCGCGTCGATACAGCACGGTATCGGCGACCGCGAGCCGCTCGGCGAGCTTCGCTTCGTACGGCGCGCGGATCTCGCGGATCAGCGCGGCCATCGACGGATCCTCCGGAACGAATGCAGACAGCACCGGCAGCAGCTTGTAGCGCCAGTCGGCGACGCGGCCGTTGCGAACGTCCAGGTCCAGGCGCGACAGGAACTTGCCATGCGCGCCCGAGTTGACGACCAGCGTGTTGCCGACCTTGATCGGCCGCGGGATCGCGTCGTGCGTGTGCCCGCCCAGGATCACGTCCAGGCGCTTGACCCGCGCCGCGAGCTTCAGGTCGACGGCGCTGCCGTTGTGCGACAGCAGCACGACCGCATCGACTTTCTCCTGGTCGCGCAGCACGTCGATCATCGCCTGCACGCGCTCCTCGCGAATGCCGAAGCTCAGATCCGGCACGAAGCGCAGCGGATGCGACACCGGCGTGTACGGGAACGCCTGCCCGATGATGCCGATCCGCGCGCCGCCGAGCTCGCGCACGGCGTACGGGCGGAACACCGGATCGCCGGGCAGCCCCCAGCTGATGTCGACGACGTTGTGGGCGAGGAACTCGCCGACGAAGCGGCCGCGCTTGTCGAGATCGCCGAAGATCTCCTTCACGCGCTCGATCCCGTACGTGAACTCCCAATGCGGCGCGAAAACGTCGACGCCGAGCTCGTTGATCACGCGCAGCATGTCCTCGCCGCGGGTCCACAGCGCCGTCGCCGAGCCCTGCAGCGTGTCGCCGCCGTCGAGCAGCAGCGTTTTTCCGGGACGCTCTGCGCGCACGCGCTTGACCATCGATGCGATGTGCGCATAGCCGCCCATGCGGCCGTAGCGGCGCGCGAGCTCGGCGAAGTCCAGGTGCGTCAGCGCATAGGCTTGCGCGCTGCCGCGCGGAAGCCCGTAGAACTGCAGCAGCGCGTCGCCGGTCAGGTACGGCGGATTGCCTTTCTCCGCGCCCACGCCGAGCAGCGTGTCCGGCTCGCGGTAATAGACCGGCAGCAGCGTCGCGTGCGAGTCGGTCATGTGCAGCAGCGTGACGTTGCCGAGCGGCTCGAAATCGAGCAGCCGCTCGGGCGCCATCGCGGCCCAGACCGCGCTTCGGTCGACGGCGCCGAGCGCGCCGGCGATCGCGGCGAGCTTCAGCAGGTCGCGCCGGGTGACTGCCATGTCAGTGCGAGTGCCGGGGCACGATTATCTTGTCGCCGCGCTGCGTCTGCTTCGACAGGATGTAGGTCTCGATGTCGGCGTACTCGGGCGCATCGCCCGGCAGCATGTTCGTTCGCAGCGGGGTCATGCACCACTGCATCCGGATCCGGATGTCCCACAGTCGCGCCTGCGCAGTCCGGTAGTACGGGTGGTTGATCATCGCGTCCTTTTCGACGTTCGCGAGGAAGCGGCCGCCGAGGAACTTGTGGGCTCCGCCGCGCTCGGTGTGGCAGTCGGCGCATGCGTGCGCGCGCTGCCCGACCGGCCGATGGAACAGCTCCTGGCCCCGCTTGACTGCGGCCTGCACGTTCGGATCGTCGAGCGCCAGCTTGTACGGCATGCCGTTCGACTGCATCTTCACCAGGATCGCCATCGTGATGTTCTGCTGTCCCTGGGTCGGGAACTCGTGGCCGGTCGTCTCCGGACCATGGACCGACAGGAAGTCCTCGATCGACATCATCCGCCGGTGCTGCGCGAACCACTTCGGATACTGCACGCCCACGCCGAC
>DATLGW010000415.1:0-3852 GCA_035540315.1 Burkholderiaceae bacterium
CTCCGGTTCTGTCGTCGGGATCGCGTCGATGCCTGCGCGACGCCGGGCGCAAGCATCGACGCGATCCCGACGACAGAACCGGAGGCGCCGATCGCCCCGAGCGCGCCGGCGAACGCCGACGCGATACCGAATCTACCGAACCATCGTTTATGGAACATGTCCCGTCTCCGATCAGGTTGTATCCTTGATTCCGGCATCCGGCGCGCTCGTGCGCGGCCGGTTTCGTGCTCGCTGCGGCGCTCGCAGGCGACCGGCTGCCGCAGCCGCGGCGGCCGCCGATCAGGCGCTGCGAGTCTACGGGGTTTCCCGTGGGCAACACAAGCAAGCCGCGGCTGGCGCGGGCGCCCGATGGGACTAGAATGTGGCGCCTTGCGAGCACCGACTATCGATCGCGGGCGTACCCGCGTCGCTGAATGAGCAACCGCACCTCCGCCGACGCCTTCCATTACGACTCGGCCCGCAGCGATCGCGAATCGCTGCAGCGCGCCGTCGCGAACCAGCTGCTGTACACCGTCGGGAAAGACCCGGTGGTCGCGCAGGGGCCGGACTGGTACCACGCGCTCGCGAAGGTCGTCCGCGACCGGCTGGTCGAGCGCTGGATGGAGACGACCCGGCGCCAGTACGGTCAGCGCGTCAAGCGCGTGTACTACCTGTCGATGGAGTTCCTGGTCGGGCGCGCGCTGTCGAACAGCCTGATGGCGCTGGGGCTGCAAGACGAGTTCGGCGCGGTGCTGCGCGACATGGGGCTGGACCTCGACGAGGCGGCCGAGCACGAGCCGGACGCGGCGCTCGGCAACGGCGGTCTGGGCCGGCTCGCCGCCTGCTTCCTCGACTCGATGGCCACGCTCGGGTTGCCCAGCTACGGCTACGGCATCCGATACGACTACGGGATGTTCGCGCAGCGGATCCACGACGGCTACCAGGTCGAGCAGCCCGACGACTGGCTGCGCAACGGCAACCCGTGGGAGTTCGCGCGGCCGGAGGTGACGTTCGCGGTCAGCTTCGGCGGCTGGGTCCGCCATGACGGGGCCGGCGCGCACTGGGTCGACACCGAGGAGGTGCTGGCGACCGCCTACGACACGATCATTCCCGGCTACGGCACGCGCAGCGTCAACACGCTGCGGCTGTGGCATGCGAAGGCGACCGAGAGCCTGGACCTGGAGATGTTCAACCAGGGCGACTACATGCGGGCGGTGCAGTCGAAGGTGCTGTCGGAGAACGTGACCCGGGTGCTGTATCCGGACGACTCGAGCTACCACGGACGCGAGCTGCGGCTGCGGCAGGAGTACTTCTTCGTCAGCGCGTCGCTGCAGGACGTGCTGCATCGCTACATGCACGACCATGCGGATTTCTCGCAGCTGTCCGACAAGGTCGCGATTCACCTGAACGACACCCATCCGGCGATCGCGGTGCCCGAGCTGATGCGGCTGCTGGTCGACGTGCACCGGCTCAGCTGGGACGACGCGTGGAGCCACTGCACGCGGATCTTCTCGTACACGAACCACACGCTGATGCCCGAGGCGCTCGAGACCTGGCCGGTCGGCATGATGCGCAGCGTGTTGCCGCGGCACCTGGAGATCATTCTCGAGATCAACCGGCGCTTCCTCGAATGGGTGCGCAGCGCGAGCGACGAGGGGCCCGATCTGCTGCGGCGCGTGTCGCTGATCGACGAGACCGGGGAGCGGCGCGTGCGGATGGCCTATCTGTGCGTGGTCGCCAGCCACAAGGTCAACGGCGTGTCCAAGCTGCACAGCGAGCTGATCACGAAGACGGTGTTCGCCGATTTCGCGCGGCTGTTTCCCGACCGCTTCTGCAACAAGACCAACGGCATCACGCCGCGGCGCTGGCTCGCGAATGCGAACCGGGCGCTGTCGTCGGTGATCGACGAGCGGATCGGCCGGGACTGGCGCACCGATCTCGATCAGCTCGCGCGGCTGCGCGCGTTCGCCCAGGATCCGCAGACGCTGGCGGCGATCGGCGCGGCGAAGATGCACAACAAGCGCCGGCTCGCCGACCTGGTGCGTCGCCAGCTGCGGATCTCGATCGATCCCGAGTCGATGTACGACGTGCAGGTCAAGCGGATCCACGAGTACAAGCGGCAGCTGCTGAACGCGCTGCACATCGTCGCGCGCTACAACGCGATCCTCGAGCGGCCCGACGCGAACTGGGTGCCGCGCACGTTCGTGTTCGCCGGCAAGGCCGCGTCGGCGTACCGGATGGCCAAGCTGATCATCAAGCTGATCAACGACGTCGCGGTCGTCGTCAACCAGGATCCGCTGGTCAACCGGCTGATGAAGGTCGTGTTCCTGGCGAATTACGGCGTGTCGCTGGCCGAGGCGATCATGCCGGCCGCGGACCTGTCCGAGCAGATCTCCACTGCCGGCACCGAGGCTTCGGGGACCGGCAACATGAAGCTGGCGCTGAACGGCGCGCTGACGATCGGCACGCTCGACGGCGCCAACATCGAGATCCGCGAGAACGTCGGCGCCGACAACATCTTCATTTTCGGCCACACCGCCGACGAGGTCGCGGCGATCAAGGCACAGGGCTACGACCCGTCGCGCCACTATCAGCAGGACCGCATGCTGCGCCAGGTGCTCGACCAGATCGGCTCGGGCCGCTTCTCGCCCGACGATCCGAGCCGTTTCCGGCCGATCGTCGACTCGCTGCTGCGCGGCGGCGACACCTACCTGCTGCTGGCGGATTTCGCGTCCTACGTCGAAACCCAGCTGAAGGTCGACGCGCTGTACCGGCAGCCGTCGGAGTGGAACCGCAAGGCGCTGCTGAACATCGCGGGCATGGGCCCCTTCTCGAGCGACCGCACGATCGCCGAGTACGCGCGCGAGATCTGGAAAGTCGAGCCGCTCGCGCCATGACGGTCCGGGGGAGCGGACCCTGCGGTGCGCTCGAGCCCGGGCGCAACTGGCCGCTGGGCGCGTCTCACGACGGCGCGGGCGTCAATTTCGCGCTGTTCTCGGCGCATGCGACCCGCATCGAGCTGTGCCTGTACGACGCGCGCGGCGAGCGCGAGACCGCGCGGCTCGATCTGCCCGCGCGCACCGACCACGTGTGGCACGGCTATCTGCCCGGCGCGGGGCCGGGCCTGGTCTACGGCTACCGCGTCCACGGCCCTGGCGATCCCGACGCCGGTCACTGGTTCAATCCGAACAAGCTGCTGCTCGATCCGTACGCGCGCAGGCTGGCGGGCCAGTTCCGCTGGGCGCCGGCGCATTTCGGCGGCGACGCCGCGGCGCTCGACAATGCGCGCGACCAGTTCAAGGCCGTCGTCGAGGACGGCGGCTTCGACTGGGGCGACGACCGGCCGCCGCAGGTGCCGCTCGCCGACACCGTGCTGTACGAGGTCCACGTGAAGGGGTTCACGCAGCGGCATCCCGGCGTGCCGGCGCCGCTGCGCGGCACCTACGAGGGCTTCGCGTCGGACGCGGCAATCGCGCACCTGCAGCGGCTGGGCGTGACGGCGGTCAGCCTGCTGCCGGTGCATCAGTCGATCGCCGAATACCCGCTGTACGCGCGCGGCGCGACGAACTACTGGGGCTACAACACGATCGCGTTCTTCGCGCCCGATGCGCGGTACGCGCGCGCCGACCCGCTCGGCGAATTCCGCACGATGGTGCGGCGGCTGCATGCCGCCGGCATCGAGGTGATCCTCGACGTCGTCTACAACCACACCGCCGAGGGCAACCACACCGGGCCGATCCTGTCGTTGCGCGGCATCGACAACCGCAGCTACTACCATCTGCGGCCCGGCCACCTGCGCTTCTACGAGAACTACACCGGCACCGGCAACGCATTGAAGCTGCAGCATCCGCGGGCGCTGCAGCTGGTGCTCGA
>DATLGW010000416.1:0-4913 GCA_035540315.1 Burkholderiaceae bacterium
GCCCAGCGTGAACACCGGCGGGTGCTCGACCAGCCACAGCTGGTCGGGCGTATCGGGTTCGCGCGATGCGGTGAAGCGGCGCATCGCGTCCAGCGTCGGCAGGTAATCCGCCCGATGAAAAGGGGTGACGCGCATGGCGCCGAGCTTACACTGGCCGCTGACCGGCGGTCGCCGCGGGCCGTCCGTGGGCGCGCTTCTTGCGTCGTCCCGGCCACGTGGCGTACAACCCCTCGATGACGACGAACCGGACGATCGAGCTGCTCGGTGCTGCAGTCGGCGAGGGTGCACCCGATAGCCGCTGCAGGGCCGCGCCCGCCGTCTTGCGCCGCTGGGGGCTGGCTCGGCGGCTCGGACTGCGCGGGCGCCGCGCGCGCTGGGGGCCCAGCGTGCGCTCGGACCTCGCGCTGCTCGATCTGGGGCCGCTGGCGGTCGTCTCCGAGTTCTCGCCGCGGCTCGCCGCTGCGGTGGCCGCATCGATGGGACACGGCCGGCTTCCGATCGTCATCGGCGGGGACCACTCGTGCGCGGTTGGCACCTGGAGCGGCGCAGCGCACGCGCTGCGCGAACGCGGCCCGCTCGGGCTGATCTGGATCGATGCGCACCTCGACAGCCATACGCCGGAGACGTCGGAGACGCAGATGCCGCACGGAATGCCGCTGGCGGCGCTGCTGGGGCACGGCCCGCCGCAGCTGACCCAGGTCGCGGACGACCAGCCGAAGCTGCGCCCGGAACACCTGGTGCTGATCGGCCCGCGCAGCTGGGAGGCGGGCGAGGCGGCGCTGCTCAGCCGGCTCGGCGTGCGCGTGATCACCAGCACCGAGGTCGGCGAGCGCGGCTTTCGCGACTGCATCGACGAGGCGCTCGCGCGCGTTCGCGACGCGACCGCGGGCTGGGGGCTGAGCTTCGACCTCGATGCGCTGGATCCGGCGGATGCGCCCGGCACCGGCACGCCGGTGGAGTTGGGCATCCGGCTCGACGAGGTGGCTGCCGCGCTGCACGGCCTGGCCGGCGACGAACGTTTCGTCGCGGGCGAACTGGTCGAATACAACCCGGCGCTCGACCCGCAGCGCGTGACCGCGGCGGCCGTCGAAACGCTGCTGAGCGCAATGCTCGCCGACCGGCCGCCGGCGCGGCCGGACCGCGAGCGGCCAGCGCTGCAGCCGGGCGGCGGCGCAGCCTGACGCGGCCGCCCTCGCTACAGCACGACTTTCACCAGCGGGTGCGAGCTCAGCTCGCGGTACAGCGCATCGAGCTGCGCGCGCGACTGCGCGCGAATCGTCGCCGTCACCGACAGATAGTTGCCGTGGCTGGAGGCCCGCATCTCCAGCGTCGACGCGTCGAAGTCGGGCGCATGCCGCACGATCACCGCGACGATCTCGTCGGCGAACTGATCGACGCGGCGCCCCATCACCTTGATCGGGAAGTCGGTCGGAAACTGCAGCGGCGATTCGGTCTGCCCGTCGCCGCGCTGCGGGTCGTCCGGCGACAGGCGACCGTCGCCCCCGGATCCGCCGTTGCCGCCTGGAGGTTGCGAGCTCATGCCGAGCCGCGCGTGTCAGCCGCTCGCACGCCCTCAGCGCGGGGCCGGCGCCGCCTGCGCTGAAGCCCGCTTCGCCTGCTGATACGCATCGTACAGCCGCCGGAACACCGGGCCCGGACGCCCCGAGCCCACCGGCTTGCCGTCGAGGCGGGTCACCGCGATCAGCTCCTTCGTCGCGGACGACAGCATCAGCTCGTCGGCCGACGCGACTTCCGCGCGGCTCAGCCGCCGCGCTTCGAACGCGATGCCCAGCGAGCGGCATAGCTGCTCGACCAGCCCGTAACGGATGCCTTCGAGGATCAGGTTGTCGCGCGGCGGCGCCAGCACGCGCCCGTCGCGGACCACCCACACGTTGCTCGCCGACGCTTCGGTCAGCGCATCGCCGCGGAACAGGATCGATTCGAAGGCGCCGGCATCGACGGCGGCCTGCCGCGCGAACACGTTGCCCAGCAGCGAGGTCGACTTGATGTCGCAGTGCAGCCAGCGCTCGTCGGGCATCGTGATCGCGGCCACGCCGGCTTCGACCTGCTCGGCCGCCGGCAGCGTCAGCGGGCTCGTCATTGCGAACACCGTCGGCGCGATGCCGGCCGGAAACGCATGGTCGCGCTTGGCGACGCCGCGGGTGACCTGCAGGTACACGAACTGGTCCTGCCACGGGTGCCGCGCGATCAGCGAGTCGACCAGGTCGGTCCACTGCGCAGCCGACATCGGATTCGCGATGCGCGTCTTCGAGAGGCTGCGCTCGAGCCGGCGCAGATGTTCGGCCCAGCGAAACGGCCTGCGCTCGTAGACCGGCACGACTTCGTAGACGCCGTCGCCGAAGATGAAGCCGCGGTCGAGCACCGGCACGCGCGCCTGCGACAGCGGCACGAACTCGCCGTTCAGATAGACGGTCTGCTCGGTCATTTCAGCCATAGCCGGATGCTATCCCAGGTGCGACCGACCCAGCCAGCCGCCTCGACCGCCTCGAGCGCGATCATCGGCTCCTCGGCGATCACCTGATCGCCGTGACGCACGCGCAGCGTCCCGATCCGCTGCCCTTTCGACACGGGCGCCACCAGCGGCTGCACCCGCTCGATCTCGCCCTTGACCCGGTCGGCCTGGCCCTTGGCGACCGTCACCAGCACGTTCTCGCCGAAGCCCGCCTTGATTTCCTTCGTCTGGCCCTT
The DNA here is from genome assembly GCA_035540315.1 of Burkholderiaceae bacterium. Classification (GTDB taxonomy): domain Bacteria; phylum Pseudomonadota; class Gammaproteobacteria; order Burkholderiales; family Burkholderiaceae_E; genus DATLGW01. The sequence continues at coordinate 2,710 of DATLGW010000416.1, forward strand.
CCACACCTGATAGCTGCCGATCGGCTGCTCCTTCGCATACAGGCGCACCGCGTCGAAATTCTGGAACCCGAAATTCAGCAGCTTTTGCGATTCGATCGCGCGCGAGGACTCGGATGCCGTTCCGAGCACGACCGACAGCAGGCGGCGCTGGAAGTTCGCTCCGGCTTGCTCGCGCTTGCTCGACGCGATCAGGCAATAGCCGGCGGCCTCGGTGTAGCCGGTCTTCACGCCGTCGACGGTCGGATCGGCGAACAGCAGCCGGTTGCGGTTCGGCTGGCGGATCTTGTTGAACGTGTAGTCGCGCTTGGAATACAGCGGGTAGTACTCGGGATGATCCTCGATCAGCCGCGCGGCCAGCGTCGCCAGGTCGCGTGCAGTCGAGTACTGCTGCGGATCCGGCAGGCCCGACGCATTGCGGAACTGCGTGTTCTTCAGCCCCATCCGCTGCGCCTCGCGGTTCATCAGATCGGCGAACGCGCTCTCGCTGCCGGCGATCGCTTCGGCGAGCACGATCGCAGCATCGTTGCCCGACTGCACGATCAGACCGTGCAGAAGCTCCTCGACGGTGGCCGGCCGCGCCGGCTCGATGAACATCCGCGAGCCGATCGCCTTGTAGGCGGCCTGAGACACCGGTGGCCGGGCGTCGAGCGGCAGCCGCTTCTCCTTGATCGCGCTGAACGCGATATAGGCGGTCATCAGCTTGGTCAGCGACGCCGGTTCGAACTTCTGATCGGCCTCGTGGGCCGCCAGCACCTGGTTCGTCGTCGCATCCAGCAGCAGCCAGGAGCGGGCGGCAATCGCGGGCGCAGCGATCTGCTGCGCGGCGGCGAGTGACGCGGCGAGAGCCATCAACAGGCCGGCAAGGAGTTTATGCATCGGGAACGGGCCTAACGGCAAATGGAAGGACATGCGGGATTGCGCCGAATCCGCCTGCGGTCGGATTGTCGAATCGGGCCCCCAGGGACGGGCCGCAGCGATGACCAACACACGATCGCGGCCGACATTGGCGGGCATTCTATAACGCGTCGCGGACTGCGGCGGCGCAATTGCGGCTTGCGCCGACGACACGATGCGGATCCGCAACTGGGACCCCGCGATCAGGCGCGGTCACCCTCGGCGTCGTCCCGCCGCACGATGCGCAGGATCCGCTCGGCGGCCGCGCGATCGCGCCGCCGCTGCACCTGCTCGACGACCTCGCGCAGCACGCTGCGCATCACCATCAGGTTCACGCAATCCTGGATCCGCGCCTCGAGCACGGCGCCGTTCGTGCCGAGCTCGCGCACGAATGCGCCGTGCAGCCGCTGCTTCAGCGCCATCAGCCGGCTGTGATTGCCGGCCACCAGCTCCGGCGGCAGCTCTTCGAGTATCCGCGCGACGACCACCAGCCCGGCGTCCTCCAGATCGCGCAGCAGGCCCGACAGCTCGCCCGAACGCACCGACAGCGCCAATTGCCCGGCCGGCCGCTGCGCATCGATCAGCATCAGCAACCGCCGGGCTGCCGGCGCGAGCGACAGACGCCGCTCGGCGACCTCGGCGTCGCCCGCAGGGGTGCGGCGGTACACGGTTCGCGAATCGACCGTGTCGGCGCCCGACGGACCGGACCGCGTTGCGGTCATGCCGTCACCGGCGGCCCCAGCGTCGCCACGAGCTCGCGCACGAGCAGGTCCTTGATCAGCGTCAGCTTGCGGTGGAAGAAGTGATCGGCCCCCGGAATGACGACGACGGGCAGCTCCTGCGGCCGCGCCCAATCGAGGACCGCCGCCAGCGGCACCGTCTCGTCGTGCTCGCCGTGGATCACGATCGTGTCCGCCGGCACGCGCGCGACGTCGAAGCGCGACGTCGCGGTTCCGACCAGCACCAGTCGCCGCGGGGGCCGGCCCTGCTCGGCCAACCGCTGCGCGACGCGCGCCTGCACGAAGCTGCCGAACGAGAACCCCGCCAGCAGCAGCGGCGCCGCGCGCGGTGCGCTGTCGTCGGCCAGCGCCGCGTCGCATACCGCGAGCAGGTCGTCGGTTTCGCCGCGGCCCTCGTCGTGCGTGCCGGCGGTGCCGCCGACGCCTCGGAAGTTCGGACGCCAGCAGACGCACCCGCGACAACAAGGTCGTGCAGACGATCGTGCGCGCGATGCTCGTGCACGGCTGCGTCTGCTGGCGTCCGAACTTCCGAGGCGTCGGCGGCACCGCCGGCACGCACGACGAGGGCCG
>DATLGW010000417.1:0-14035 GCA_035540315.1 Burkholderiaceae bacterium
CCGCCATCGTGATCATCGCCAGCATCGAGCGTCTCGTGCGCATGGTCCGTGTCTTCCTGTGCTGAGGTTGAGGAACGGGCGAGCGTCAGCGCTCGCCCGGCAGCTCGCTGTCGTGCCACCGTCCGAGCAGCCAACGCGACAGGCCGCTGAAGATCGCGAAGACCGCGATGCCGCACAGCGACACCAGCGTCAACGCAGCGAACATCCGCGGAATCTCCGTCCGAAAGCTCGCCTCCAGGATCCGGGACGCGAGCCCGGTTTCCCGGCCCACCGCGCCGGCCGCAAACTCGGCCACCACCGCGCCGATCAGCGCCAGCCCGCCGGCGATCTTGAGCCCAGCCAGAAAATACGGCAGCGCGCTGGGCGCGAGCAACCAGCGCAGTCGCTGCCACCGCGAGGCGCCGTACAGCGCGAACAGCTCCGCCAAGTTGCGGTCGGCGCTTCGCAGGCCGATCACGGTGTTCGCGAGGATCGGGAAGAACGCGACGATCCAGGCGCAGATCAGCAGCGCCGCGGTCGTGCTGGGCACGTAGATGAGGATCAGCGGCGCGATCGCGACGATCGGCGTCACCTGCAGCGCGATCGCGATCGGAAACAGGCTCGCCTCGATCCAGCGGGAGCTGGCGAACAGCGCCGCCAGCGCAACGCCGCCGGCGATCGCCAGCAGCAGCGCGCCGAACGTGATCTTGACCGTGAACCACAGCGACGGCAGCAGCAGCGGCAGGTCGGCGACCAGCGTGCGCGCGACCAGCGACGGCGCCGGCAGGATGTAGTGCGGAATGCCATTAATCCTGACCACCACTTCCCACAGTCCGATCACGGCCAGCAGCACCGCGGCCGGGATCAGCAGCTTCAGCCGCCGCTCGCGCAGCGCCGGCGGCGACTGCCGCGGCGCCGCTTCGCGCCAGCGGGCAGCGCTCGCGGACTCAGCCATCGGCGAACGCCACGCGCAGCGCGCGCGACGCCTGCACGCACTGCGCCGCGTAGCGGTCGCTCGTGCGGAACGCATCGCCGCGGGGTTGCGGCGCGTCGATCGCGAGTTGCTCGACGATGCGGCCGGGCCGCGGCGACATCACCGCAATCCGGGTCGACAGGTACACCGCCTCATAGACGCTGTGGGTCACGAACACGACCGTCAGCTGCCGGCGCTGCCACAGCGCCAGCAGCTCGTCGTTCAGCCGCGCCCGACTGATCTCGTCGAGCGCGGCGAACGGCTCGTCCATCAACAGCAGCTGCGGCTGGGTGACCAGCGCGCGGGCGATCGACACGCGCATCCGCATGCCGCCGGACAGCTCGCGCGGATAGACGTCCGCGAAATCCGACAGCCCCACCAGCGCCAGCGCGTCGCCGACGGCGGCATCGGCCTGCGCCGCGGGCGACCGCAGCAGGCGCAGCGGCAGTCGAACGTTGTCGCGCACCGTCGCCCAGGGCATCAGCGTCGGCTCCTGGAACACGAAGCCGATGCGGCGATGCGACGCGGCCTGCGGCATCGCATCGTCCCATTCGATCGACCCGCCCGTGGGCTCGGTCAGCCCGGCGATCAGCCGCAGCACCGTGCTCTTGCCGCAGCCCGACGGGCCGAGCAGCGTGACGAATTCGCGCGCGCCGACGTCGAGATCGACGCCGGCAAGCGCAACGGTGCCGGCGAAGCGTTTCTGAACGCCGGCCAGCCGTACGATCGGCGAACCCTGTGCCATCACCCGATTTTAGGCAACGCCCGCGCCGGGCGCCGCACGGCGATGATCCCGGTTCGCTACGCGCGCGGCACGCAGACCCACAGCGCCGAGCCTTTTCCCGGCACCGATTGCACGCCGATCGGGTGCTCGAGCACGTCGGCCAACCGCTTGACGATGAACAGCCCCAGTCCATAGCCCTCCTGCTCGGTCGTGTACGGGCCGGGGACGTATTCGGCATTCGTCGACCAGTCGGCCGCCAGCTTCGGCGCAATCCCGGGCCCGGTGTCGATCACGCAGATCCGCAGGCAGTCGTCGCTCGCATTGATCCGGCACCCCACAAGAATCGAGCCCTGGTCGGTATAGCGGATCGCATTGACCAGCAGGTTCTCGACGACCCGCGACAGCAGCGCCGGATCGCTGCGGACCCGCGTGCGGCTCGGGACCCAGCGGATCGCCAGACCCTTGCGCGCGGCCAGCGGCCGGTAGCGGACGACCAGCCGGTGCAGCAGCCCCGCGATCTCGAACTCGCTGATCTGCGGCCGCAGCTGCGGCGAATCGGTCCGGATCGCGGTGATCAGCGCATCGAGGTACGACTGGATCTCCTGCAGCGACGCTTCGATCCGGTCGAAGCGCTCGTCGTCGATGCGGCTGCGCCGGCCGGCGTGCAACGCCTGCAGGTCCATCGACAGCGCCTGCAGCGGATGCGACATGTCATGGCTGGTCGCGGCGAACAGCTGGTATCGCGTCTGATATTCGCGCTCCTGCGTGCGCCGGGCCGCTTCGGCCTGCGTGGCCCGTACGGTGGCCGCGCGTACCTGCTGGTTGATCTGCCGCGAGATCGTGAAGCCGAGCGCGAGGCACAGCAGCGGCGCCTGCAGGAACACCCATTCGACCAGCGGCGGCGCCTCGATCGTCGCGAAATCCGAAGCCAGCACGTAGAACCCGGCGCTGACGGCATAGACGACCCAGCACCACCAGTACAGCGCCGAGTTCGGCACGCCGCGCACCACGCACACCGCGGTGACCGCCAGCAGCACGAACGCGACTGCGAGCGCGCCGTACGCCGACAGCGCGGCCGGCAGCAGCCAGCCGGTGACCAGCGTCAGCGGCGCCAGCACGAGGAACAGCGCGGCCAACATCCACAGCGGGCCGGTCATCGACGGCAGATGCTGGCGCAGCGGCAGGAAAAAATACGCATGCAGCAGCGCCAGCCCGGCGAGCCAGTGATTCGCGACGTAGCCGATTGCGCGCATCGTCCACGGCGACACCTGCGGCAGCAGCTCGCGGCTGAGTCCGGAGATCCAGACGGCCGCGGTCATCTCGACCAGCACCAGCAGCACGAACAGCAGCGGCGCCGGCGAGCCCGCTGCGCGCGCCAGGCTCGACACGTAGACCGCGGCTGCCAGCGGCAGGCCGAGCGCGACGCCGAGGATCAGCTTGCGCAGCGGCTCGCCCCGCAGCAGCTCGCCTTCCTCGGCCAGGTGCACCGGGAAGCGATGGGCGCTGGCAGTATCGAGCCGGATCAGCACCTGCTTGAGCTCGCCCGGCTGCAGATGCACCGGCGCAGCGAAGAACAGGTCGCCGCCGCCGATCTGCAGTCCGACGTCGTTGCGCGGCGGCCAGGCCGCCGGCCGCGGCGGCTTGTCGGGCTGAACGACGTAGAAGCGGACGTCGTCGAACGTGTAATGGCGCAGGTACAGGATCCGATCGACCGGATCGGCGCCGAGGTAACGCAGCTCGACCAGCGCCCAGGTGGGCCAGTTGCGGTGGCCGAGCGACTGGAAGCTCGTGATCGGCGACGCGCGCCCCAGCTCGAAGAACCGCAGCGCCTCGGCGGCGCTGCGCGGATCGGGAACGTCGACGTGCAGCACGCTGATCTGCATCGTCGTGTCCTCGGGCAGTGCCGGCGGCGGCACCGGCGTGCGCGCGAGCAGCATCGCGAAAGCGGCCAGCAGCGCCAGCGTCGCGAGCAGATGAAGCAGGAAGCCGCGGTGCCGATCGCTGGGATGCGCCGGCGTCGCGGTCAGCGTCGTCACTTCGCCGTGCGCGCCCGATAATAGAGCGTGGCGGCCTCGGTGCGGTTGCGCACCCCGAGCCGGTTCAGCAGCTCGCGCACGTGCGCCTTGGTCGTGTTCAGGCTGATGCTGTAGCGCTCGGCGATCTCGATGTTCGACAGCCCTTCGGCAATCGCCTGCCACATCTGCTGCTGCCGCGGCGACAGCTCGGGCAGATCGGCGGCATCGGTGCGACCGCCGTCGCCGTCGACCGCATCGGGCGGCAGCTTCGGCGCGATCAGACGCGAAACCGTCTCGAGCAGCACGCTCGCGTTCTCGTTCTTCGATACGATGCCCGAGGCGCCCATCGCGATCGCGCTCTGGCGCAGCGGCTCGCTGTTCAGACCGGTGAACACCACGACCGGCACGTCGGGCCGCAGCGCGCGCAGGTCGCTGACGCCCTCCAGGCCCGCCGCATCGGGCAGGCGCAGGTCCAGGATCGTCACCGCGAGCTCCGGCTCGCTCTCGTACACCGACCGCGCCTGGCGCAGGCTCGCCGCCTGCAACGCCCGGACGCCGGATATCCGGTTCTCGATCAGCCCGCGCAGCGCGAGGGGGACGACCGGGTGGTCGTCGACAATCAGTATCACCGCAGCCATCGCCCGACCTCCACGCGCCGATCAATTGTGTAGCGTACACAAATTACTGTGCATGCCGCACGCCCGCAATGATGAGGCCGCGCACGTCGGAGGGCTGTCGGTTGTGCGCTGCAGCGCCTGCGGAAATGTTGCATTGCGCAATCCAGGTTCGTCTGCAGCGCAACGCGCGGGCACGACTCTCGCTTGCCCGTGAGGGGTGGCCCAGGGACCGGCCGCGCCCGAGGACGCTACCGAGGAGAGATCATGATGAAAATGAAGTCAGTCGTAGCATCCTTCGACAGTTTGCAGGAGGCCCAGACCGTGGTCCGGGAACTCGAGCGCGCCGGCGTGCCGCCGCACGACATCAGCATCATCGCGAACAATGCGCGCGGCGACTATCGGATTCACGACGAGCGCGCGCTGGTGAGCACCGACGACACCGCGGGCACCACGGGCTCGAACGTGTTCGGCGGCGCCGCCACCGGCGGAGTCATCGGCGGCGCGACCGGTTTGCTGGTCGGGGCGATTGCGCTGGTGCTGCCGGGTGTCGGACCGATCGTAGCGGCCGGACCGATTGCCGCGGCATTGGCCGGCGCCGGAGTCGGCGCAGTGGCCGGCGGGCTGATCGGCGGCCTGACGACGCTCGGCGTGGCCGAGAACGATGCGCACCTGTTCGCCGAGGCGGTGCGGCGCGGCGGCGCCGTGGTCACCGTGCGTGCCGACGAGACGACCGCCGAGCGTGCGGCCGACATCATGCGCCGCCACGGTGCGGTCGACATGGAGCGGCGCGCCGAGAGCTGGCGCAGCGAGGGCTGGTCCGGGCGCTACGAGCCGACCGCGGCCGCGTTCACCATCGACGAACCCGAGCAAGAGACGACCCGCAGCGGTCGCATCAAGCCCGAATCCGACATCGGCGCGACCACCGGCCTGTACGGCACGCTCGGCGAGGGCGACGCGCAGCAGGACTGGGGCGCGCACGAACCGCACTTCCGGCTCGACTGGGAGAGCAATTACCAGTCGGACGGGCTGTACGACGATTTCCTGCCGGCGTATCGCTACGGCTTCGAGACCTGGAACAATCCGCGCTTCTCGGGGCGCGATTGGGATGCGATCGAGCCGGAGCTGCGGGCGGAGTGGGAACGCAACCGGCCGGGCCACGAGTGGCGCGTCTATCGCGACGCCGTGCGTACCGGCTGGCTGCAGGCCAGCAGCAGCGTCGAGCCGGCCAGCGGCGCGCCGCGCCGCTGACCGCAGCGTCGCCGCCGGTCACAGAACGGGTACGCCGTCAATTGGAGGAGCCGGACAGCGGCGGGCGCCCGACGCGGCGGGTCGGGATCTACGACCGCCCCGCAGCGGCCGACCGGCCTTCGGTGCGTCCGCGGTCGCGCGCACTGATCGTCGCCGTCGTGCTGGCCGCCGTGCTCGCGCTGCTCGCCTGGGCGCTGCTGGCCGGCGGCGCCGCGGCCGCCGAACCCGTCAGGCCAGCGCCATCAGCCGCCGCCGCACCGCCAGCGGGGTCTGGCTGACCAACTCCCCGATCTCGCGCAGATCGTCCGGCAGCGCCGGATTGTCCCAGCTCCGCTGCGAATGGCGCGCCAGCCGAACCGCCAGCAGCACGTTGCGCACGCGCGGTTCGCGTTCCTGACGGTGGTCCGTGATCTTGACCAGCAGCTCAGGCAGTCGCCAGCAGCGCATCAGCGCCTGCTCCAGGTCGGGCAGCTCGATGTGCAGCACGGCGCGCTGCGCAGCCGCCGAACGCAGCGTCGGATCGTCGCGCTGCATCGCGTCGATGCGCAACGCCAGCTGCGGCGCATGGCACCACAGCAGCGCTTCGGCGAAATCGTGCAGCATCGCCGCCTCGTGCACGATTGCCGCTTCGTTGTCCTTGCGCGAGACCGCAATGCTCAGCGCGAAAACCGCGGCGCGCTGCGCGCGGCACAGCACCCGCTGCAATCCCTGCAGCGCGTCCGGAAACGCCGCCAGTCGCGATTCGACCGTCGGCAGGTCGGCCAGCTGCCGCAGCAGCGGCGGAATCCCCAGCAGCAGGATCGCGGCGTCGACCGTTTCGACGTCAGTCATCAGACGCTGCGGCCGGTTGCGCGACACCATCGCAAGCACCCTCAACGTCAGCAGCGGATCGTCGGCCGCGATTGCCGCGATCGCGCGCACATCGGCGTCGTCGTTCGCCCGCAGCGCATCGAGCGCGGCAGCCGACTGCTGCAGTACCGGGATCGGGGCGTCCCGGAAGTGATCGATCCACCCGCGCAGATCGACCGGCGCCTGCAACACCATCGCGTGATCCTTCGCGGCGACGAGGTCTCGCCCGCGCGGCCGATCCACCTGCGGCGCGCGCGTCGATGTCTGCATTATCGGCCCGCGCCCGCCTGGCTTGAGCCCGACCGCGCAGCGCCCGACCCGCGAGCCGATGCTGGTGCCCATTGGGGACGAGCGGGCAGAATAGAAGGATTTGAATGCGAAAACCTGCCGCCGGAGCATCACCGCCTAGCCGGTAACATACGACGATGATCGCGAAACCCAGGATGCGATCCGCCCGGCGGCGCTTGCTGCGCTCGTTCGCATCGGCGGCGCTGCTGCCGGCGGCGGCGCTGGCCGACAGCCGTCCCGAGCCGCGCACGCTGAAGATTCGCCCGCTGCCGGCCGACGAGCGGATGGCGCAGATCCATTCGGACGGCGCATGGCTGTGGGCGGTGTCGCATGCAGCGACGCTGTGGCAGCACACCGGCGATCGCTGGCGCCGGATCGCCGAAGGCATCAGCCCCGCGACACCTCCGGCGTCCGGCCACGGGTTCGTCGCAGCGCGCACGGTCGAAGGCGCGCTCTGGACGCTGAGCAACGGCACCCGGCGCAGCAGCGTCGACGGGGTACAGCTGCTGCCGCACGCGCGCCTGCTGGTCACCCGCTCGGCGATCTTCGGCGTGGCCCGCGGCCAGAGCGGCGAGCCGCGGCTGCTGCGGCTGGAAGCCGAACTGGATCGCTGGGAGCCGGCGGCGGTGGCGCCGCCCGTGATGCAGCCGGACACGCGTCCGATCGCGTACAGCCTGGATCCGCAGCAGGGTTCCGAAGCCGAGCCGGATGTCGTCGTCTTCGGTCGCGGCGAGCCGGGGCGCGCCGGCGGCGCCGAAACGGCACGGCTGCTCAGCCTGGACTACCGCACGCTGCGCGTGCTGCGCTCGCTCGCGCCGTCGCCGCCGCACTCGCTCGCCGACATGACGCCACGCCCGCTGGTCTGGCGCGGCCGTCCGTCGCTGCTGACGGTGCGCGTCGGCCCGAACGGCGCGCGGCTCGCGGTGATCGCCGCGGCACCGGGCGCCCCGCAGGGGCTGGAGGTGATCGCGCTGGGCGCGCCGCTGGGCGAGGGGCGCTCGCTGCTGCCGATCACCGACGGCCGGCAGCTGCTCGCAGTGCATGCGCCGCATGTCGAGGGCGCGCTGCACTTGTACGAGCCGGATCCGGCCGAGCTCGGCGCGCTGCGGTCGCGCCTGCTGCTGCTGGGCGTGAACATGCAGCCGACCGGCGCGCGCGAGCTGGACGCCGCCGCCTGGAGCGGCCCGCGCCTGGTGCTGCCGTCGCAGGATCGCAGGCAGCTGCTGGTGCTGGATTCCGACGCCGACTTCGTCGCGCGCAGCGCCATCATGCTGTCGGCCGATGCTGCTGCAGTGCATGCGCATCGCGACGGCGTCGCGGTGCTCGACACCGAGGGGCGGGTCGGATGGGCGCAGCTGCCGTGACCGGGAAAGCCCGTCGATGGCCGATGCGCTGAAGACGCTGTCGGAGTCCGCCTGCTTCGGCGGCGTGCAGGGGTTCTACTCGCACGAATCGCGCGAATGCGACTGCGAGATGCGCTTTGCCGTGTACCGCCCGCCGCAAGCGGCCACGCGTCCGGTGCCGGTGCTGTTCTATCTGGCCGGACTGACCTGCACCGAAGAGACGTTTTTGATCAAGGCGGGCGCGCAGCGCATCGCGTCGCAGCTCGGGCTGATGCTGGTCGCGCCCGACACCAGCCCCCGGATCCGGCTGCCCGGCGACGACGCCAGCTGGGATTTCGGTCTCGGCGCCGGCTTCTACGTCGATGCCACCGAGCCGCCGTGGGCCGATCACTACCGCATGTACAGCTACGTGACCCGGGAGCTGCCGAGCCTGATCGCGCGTCACTTCCGCAGCAGCGGCGCGCATGGAGTCTTCGGGCACTCGATGGGCGGGCACGGCGCGCTGGTGTGCGCGCTGCGCGAGCCGCAACAGTACCGCTCGGTATCGGCGTTCGCGCCGATCGCCGCCCCCAGTTCGGCACCGTGGGGCGTGAAGGCGTTCAGCGGCTACCTGGGCAGCGACCGGCAACGCTGGGCCGAGTACGACGCGTCCGAGCTCGTGGCGCGACGGCCGTACCCGGCGAAGATCCTGATCGACCAAGGCACGGCGGACAAGTTCCTCGACGAGCAGCTGCGGCCCCAGCGGCTGCGCAGCGCCTGCGATCGGTCGGGGACACCGCTCGAGCTGCGGCTGCAGCAAGGCTACGACCACAGCTACTGGTTCGTCTCGACGTTCGTCGAGGACCACCTGCATCACCACGCGGCCGCGCTGCTGTCGGGTTGACTGCGCAACCGATGCGACCGCGACCGGATCAGCCGGACGTCGCGGATATCGATATATACTCCGCCGCGCCATCCCTACCCGGAGCCCACCCTTGACTGCGGCGGCTTTCCGGCCCAACGCTCCGCTGGCCACTTTCGCCGCCGGCCTGGTCACCACGATCGCGGTCGCGGCGCTGCTGTGGACGACCGCCACCGAGCGCGACAGCGAGGCGTTCCATGCCGCGGCACGTGACGCGGAAAATGCGATCGTCACGCGCGTGGAGACCTCCGTGGCACTGCTGCGCGGAGCCGCCGGGCTTTTTTCGAGCGCCGCACCGGCAATCGATGCGGCGGCTTTCCGGCGTTACGTCGCGCGACTGCAGTTGAGGGAACAGTATCCGGGCATCCTCGGAATCGGCTATACGCTGCGGATCGCGCCCGGACAGCGCGCGGCCGTCGAGCAGCGAATTCGCGCCGAGGGTGCGCCGGGATTTCGCGTGTGGCCCGCCGAGCCGCGCACCGAATATCACTCGATCATCTACCTCGAGCCGCTCGACGAGCGAAACCGCGCCGCGATCGGCTACGACATGTACACCGAAGCGACGCGCCGCGCCGCCATGGCGCGCGCACGCGACGTGGGGCAGGCATCCGCCTCGGGCGTGGTCGAGCTCGTGCAGGAGATCGACGAACGCAAGCAGCCGGGCTTCCTCATCTACGTGCCGGTCTATTCCGGGGGCATCGTGCCGGATTCGGTCGACGCACGCCGCGAGCAGTTGCTCGGCTTCGCGTACTCGCCGATCCGGGCGGGCGATTTCCTGTCCAGCAGCTTCACGACGCCGCCGACGGCCGCGCTGGCGGTCTACCACGGCACGTCGCCGTCGCCGCAATCGCTGCTCTACGAAGTGCCGCGCGAAGGCAGCCGCCCGCGGTTCGAGGCGACCAAGACGATCGATGTGGCCGGACAGCCGTGGACGTTCGTGTTTCGCTCGCGCATGACGTTCACGAGCTCGCTCGTGCTGCCGCTCGCGGTGATCGCGGCCGGCATCGCGCTGTCGCTGCTGCTCGCCGTGCTCGTGAACCGCGAGAGCGTCGCACGCTGGCAGGCGCAGCAGTCGCTCGAACGAGAGCGTACCGCGCGCTCCGAGGCCGAGCGCGCGAGCGTGATGAAGGACGAGTTCCTCGCGACGATATCGCACGAGCTCAGAACGCCGCTGTCGACGATCGTCGGCTGGACCGAGCTGCTGCGCCGCGGCGCCGTGCCCCAACGCGAGATCGGGAACGCGGTCGAAGTCGTGTTCCGCAACGCGAAGGCGCAGGCGAAGCTGATCGACGACCTGCTCGACATGAGCCGCATCATCTCCGGGAAGCTGCGACTCGACGTGCAGGCGGTGAACACGGCTGCGGTCGTGCACGACGCCGTGGCCGCGCTGCGCCCCGCCGCCGAAGCCAAGGATCTGCGGCTGCAATTGCTGGTGGACACGTCGGATCTCACGGTGCGAGGCGATCCGGCGCGGCTGCAGCAGGTGGTGTGGAACCTGCTGGCGAACGCGATCAAGTTCACGCCGCGCGGCGGCCGCGTGCAGGTCGCCCTGGAGCGCAGCGACAGCTGCGCCCGGCTCGTCGTGTCCGACACCGGCGAAGGCATCGAACCCGAGGCGCTCGATCGCATCTTCGGCCGATTCCAGCAGGCCGATGCCAGCATCACGCGCCGGCACGGCGGCCTGGGCATCGGGCTCGCGCTGGTGAAGCAACTCGTGGACATGCACGGGGGCAAGGTGAGCGCCAGCAGCGCCGGCAAGGGCACGGGTGCGACGTTCGTGGTCGAACTGCCGCTGATGATCGTGCACGCCGCCGCCGAGGGCGCCCGCTCCGCCGCCGCAGCGACCGAATGCGATCTGGCGGGCATCACCGTGCTCGCGGTCGAAGACGAGAGCGACGCGCGCGAGCTCATGCGTCGCGTGCTCGAGGATGCGGGCGCCAGCGTGCACTGCGTGGCGAATGCCGACGAAGCGCTGGCGGCGCTCACGCGCATGCGGCCCGACGTCGTGCTGAGCGACATCGGCATGCCGGGCGTCGACGGCTACGAGTTCATGCGGCGCGTGCGGGCGCTGCCTTCCGAGCAGGGCGGCAACGTGCCGGCGGCGGCGATCACCGCGTACGCCCGGCACGAGGACCGGCTCGAGGCGTTGCGCGCCGGCTTCCAGACGCATGTCGTGAAGCCGGTGGGGCCCGAGGAGTTCGTCGCGGTCGTCGCCGCACTCGCCCGCCGAAGTACCGGGCGCACGAGCACCTGGCAAGGGCAGGCAGTCGGTGCAGGCTCCCGGTTCGATCAATCCTCGAACGGCAGCCCGACGTAGTTCTCCGCCAGCGCAGTCGACGCGGCGCGCGAAGCGACCGTGTACTCGAGCTCGGCCCACTGGATCTTCTGTCCGAACTCGCCGGTGTCGGGGAACCGGTGCAGCATCGAGGTCATCCACCACGAGAAGCGGACCGCCTTCCACACGCGGCGCAGACACTTCTCCGAATAACCGTCGATTCCGGCACTGCTGCGGTCGCGGTAGAACTCGATCAGCGCACGCCCCAGATAGCGCACGTCGCTGGCCGCGAGGTTCAGTCCCTTGGCACCGGTCGGCGGCACGATGTGCGCTGCGTCGCCGGCGAGGAACAGCCGGCCGAACCGCATCGGCTCGGCGACGAAACTGCGCAGCGGCGCGATGCTCTTCTCGATCGACGCCCCCGTGACCAGCCGCTCGGCCGCCTCGCGGTCGAGCCGGCGCCGGATCTCGTCCCAGAACCGGTCGTCGGGCCAGTCCTCGAGCCTGGTGTCGAGCGGGCACTGCAGGTAGTACCGGCTGCGCGTCTTCGAGCGCATGCTGCACAAGGCGAATCCGCGCTCGTGATTCGCGTAGATCAGCTCGTCGGACACCGGCGGCGTGTTCGACAGCACACCGAGCCACCCGAACGGATAGACGCGCTCGTAGGTCCGCAGCGCCGACGCCGGAACGCTTTCGCGGCACACGCCGTGAAAGCCGTCGCAGCCGGCGATGAAATCGCATTCGAGCTGGTGCGAACGGCCGTCCTTCTCGTAGCGAACCTTCGGATGCTCGCCGTCGAATCCCTCGATCCGCACGTCGTCGGCCTCGTAGACCGTCTGCGCGCCGGACGCCTCGCGCGCCGCCATCAGGTCGCGCGTGACCTCGGTCTGTCCGTAGACCGTCACGTGCTTGCCCCCAGTCAACTCGACGAAATCGATCCGGTGGCGCTGCCCCGAGAACGCCAGCTCGATGCCGCCGTGGACCAGGCCTTCGGCGTGCAACCGCGCGCCGACGTCGAGCTGGTCGAGCAGATCGACAGTGCCCTGCTCGAGCACTCCGGCGCGGATGCGACCGAGCACGTATTCCTTGCTGCGCCGCTCGAGGATCACCGCATCGATGCCGGCGCGTTGCAGCATCTGGCCCAGCAGCAGCCCCGATGGTCCCGACCCGATGATTGCCACCTGCACTCGCATCGACCGATCCCCCGCAGGGTCTGCGCGCCCGGGATCTCCGCCGCGCCGTATCATTGAAGGAGGCGACGCCGCCCGCACGTGACGCGCCTGCGCCGTCGCCGACCGCCCGATCGCGATCGTATCGCAGTCGGCACCGCGGCACGCGATGGAACGGCCATGCCGCCGTCGCGCCGCTCGATCATCAAGGAGGTTCGACCGTGACCTGCTACCGGATCGCCGCGGCCGAATGCGGCCTGGTTTCATCGATGCTGCGCCGAGTCGGGCAGCGGATCGGCGCCGCCACGGCCGCTGCCGCCTTCGTCGCGGTTGCGGCGGCAACCGCCGCGGTCGCGGCAACCCATGCGCCAGCCGCGGGTGCGCAGACGTGGCCGAGCAAGCCGGTGCGGTTCGTCGTGAACTTCCCGCCGGGCGGACCGCTCGATCTGGCGGCGCGCGCGGTCGCGGAACGGGTCTCGGCCGCGGTGAACCAGCCGGTGGTCGTCGAGAACCGGCCGGGCGCAGCAGGCAACATCGGTGCGGACGCGGTCGCCAGAGCGGCGGCCGACGGCTACACGGTGCTGTTCACCATCGACACGCCGTTCACGGTGAATCCGGCGATCTATTCGAAGCTGCCGTTCCGGCTCGAGGACTTCCGGCCGCTGTCGCTGATCGGCTCGTCGGGCCTGATGTTCGCCGTGCACCCGAGCCTGGGCGTGAAGACGCTCGAGGCGTTCATCGCGAAAGCAAAGGCGCAGGAAGTCACGTTCAGCTCGGCTGGCAACGGTTCGCCCGGCCATCTCGCGTCGGCCATCCTCGCCGAACACACCGGCGCCAAAGTCGTGCACGTGCCGTACAAGGGCAACGCGCCGGCCGTCGCGGCGCTGGTCGGCGGCGAAGTGCAGGCGGCGATCATCGCGACGCCGGGACTGCTGCCGCACGTGCAGGCCGGCAAGCTGCATGCGCTCGCCGTCACCAGCCGGCAGCGTTCGCCGATCGCGACCGACGTGCCGACCGGCGCCGAAGCCGGATTGCCGCCGCTGGAGTTCGAGGTGCAATATCTGGCGCTCGCGCCGCGGGGGGTGCCCGACGACGTCGCGGACGCGCTGCAGAAGGCGATCACAGCGGCGGTCGCATCCGATGAGGTTCGGCAGCGCCTGCTGCGGCTCGATCTGCATCCGAGCGGCGAGATCGGCGCAGCCGTCGAGCAGCGCATGGTGCAGCTGCGGCAGCGTTACGAGCCGGTGATCCGCAAGATCGAGCTGAAAGTCGAGTGAGTGATGGCGGCGCCGAACCTGGTGTTCATCCTCGCCGACGACCTCGGTTACGCCGATCTCGGTTGCTACGGCGGCCGCGCGCCGGTGTCGCCGCACATCGACCGGATCGCCGCCGACGGGATGCGCTTCACGCAAGGTTACGCCAACTCGCCGGTGTGCTCGCCCACCCGCTTCGCCGCGATCACCGGGCGCTATCAGTACCGGCTGCGGGCGGCGGCCGAGGAGCCGTTGACCGGGCGATTCCGCGGCGACAAGGTGATGGGGCTGCCGCCGGAGCACCCGACGCTGCCGGGGCTGCTGCGCGCGGCCGGCTATCGGACCGCGCTGATCGGCAAGTGGCACCTCGGCTATCCGCCGCATTTCGGCCCGCTGAAGAG
>DATLGW010000418.1:0-3303 GCA_035540315.1 Burkholderiaceae bacterium
GTGGTGATCGGCCGCGACGGCCGGATCGCCGGGCGGATCCTGGGCCGCGTCGACATCGGCCGGCTCGGCGCGCAAGTCGCGGCACTGGCCTCGAGCTGACGCGGCGTTGCCCGCCGGCGCGCCGGCTGGACAAACTGCCCCCAATAAGCGCAGAATCCGCTCCTATTTCGGGGAACTTGACCTCAACGTGAAGAATAAATCGATCCGGGCCCCGCGCGACCCGGCACCGGAGCGGCGCCGCCGATGGATCTGAGAAAACTGAAGACGCTGATCGACCTGGTTGCCGAATCCGGCATCTCGGAGCTCGAGATCACCGAGGGCGAAGGCCGGGTGCGCATCGTCAAACATCCGCCGCCGGCGCCGATCGCGCAGGCCGCGGCGCCGCAGTATGCCGTTCCCGCGCCGCTGGCGCCGGCGCCCGCGGCGGCCCCGGCAGCCGCCGCCGCGCCTGCCGCAGCGAACGGCCACGCGGTGAAGTCGCCGATGGTCGGCACGTTCTACCGGTCCGCCAATCCGAACGCCGAGCCATTCGTGCAGATCGGCAGCCAGGTCAAGCCCGGCGACACGTTGTGCATCATCGAAGCGATGAAGCTGATGAACGAGATCGAGGCCGACCGGGCCGGCACGGTGCGGGCGATCCTGGTGGAGAACGGTCAGCCGGTCGAATATGGCCAACCGCTGTTCGTGATCGAGTAGCGGAACCGATGTTCGAGAAGATCCTGATCGCCAACCGCGGCGAGATCGCGCTGCGGATCCAGCGCGCGTGCCGCGAGCTCGGCATCCGGACCGTGGTCGTGCACTCGGAGGCCGACACCGAGGCGAAGTACGTGAAGCTCGCCGACGAATCGGTGTGCATCGGCCCGCCGCCGTCGCGCGACAGCTACCTGAATATTCCGGCGATCATTTCCGCGGCCGAGGTCACCGATGCCGAGGCGATCCACCCCGGCTACGGTTTTCTTTCCGAGAACGCCGATTTCGCCGAGCGGGTCGAGAAGAGCGGCTTCGTGTTCATCGGCCCGCGGCCCGAAGCGATCCGGATGATGGGCGACAAGGTCAGCGCGAAGGACGCGATGAAGCGCGCCGGCATCCCGGTCGTTCCGGGTTCCGAGGGCGCGCTGCCCGACGATCCGAAGGAGATCGTGCGGATCGCGCGCCAGATCGGCTACCCGGTCATCATCAAGGCCGCCGGCGGCGGCGGCGGCCGCGGCATGCGGGTGGTCTACACCGAAGCCGCGCTGCTGAACGCGGTGACGATGACGCGCTCCGAAGCGGGCGCCGCGTTCAGCAATCCGACCGTCTACATGGAGAAGTTCCTCGAGAACCCCCGGCACATCGAGATCCAGGTGCTGGCCGACGATCATCGCAATGCGGTCTATCTGGGCGAGCGCGACTGCTCGATGCAGCGGCGTCACCAGAAAGTGATCGAAGAGGCGCCGGCGCCCGGGATCGCGCGCCGGCTGATCGATCGGATCGGCGCGCGCTGCGTGGACGCCTGCAAGAAGATCGGCTACCGCAGCGCCGGCACGATGGAGTTCCTGTTCGAGAACAACGAGTTCTACTTCATCGAGATGAACACGCGGGTGCAGGTCGAGCATCCGGTGACGGAGATGGTGACCGGAATCGACATCGTGCAGGAGCAGATCCGCATCGCCGGCGGCGAGCGGCTGCGGTTTCGCCAGCGCGACATCGAGATCCGCGGCCACGCGATCGAATGCCGGATCAACGCCGAGGATCCGTGGCGGTTCACGCCGTCGCCCGGGCGGATCGGCGCCTGGCATCCCCCCGGCGGCCCCGGCATCCGCGTCGACTCGCACGCGTACACCGGGTACTTCGTGCCGCCGCACTACGACTCGATGATCGGCAAGGTGATCGCGTTCGGCGATACGCGCGAGCAGGCGATCCGGCGCATGGGAATCGCGCTGTCGGAGATGGTCGTCGAAGGAATCCAGACGAACCTGCCGCTGCACCGCGATCTGCTGACCGACGCGCGCTTTCTGGCCGGCGGCACGTCGATCCACTATCTGGAGTCCAAGCTCGCGCAGCGCGCCGCGTGAGCGCGGGCGCCGGTCTGCGATGTGGCAGGAGCTGGTGATCGAAGTCCGAGGCGACGACGTCGACTCGTGGTCGGACACGCTGCTGGAAGCCGGCGCGCTGTCGGTCAACGCCGAGGATGCCGATGCCGACTCCGGCGCCGAGCAGCCGCTGTTCGGCGAACCCGGCGCCGAAGCGCCGCGGCAAGGATGGTCGCGCACCCGGCTGACCGCGCTGTTGCCGGGCGGACAGGACGCGAGCGAGCTGCTGCAGCACTGCGCGCAGCAACTCGGCCGGCCGCATCCGCCGGTGCTCGAGGTCCGGGCGGTCGACGATCGCGATTGGGTGCGCGAGACGCAGCAGCAGTTCGGACCGATCGACATCGGCGAGCGGCTGCGGATCGTGCCGAGCTGGCACCTGCCGGATGCGCAGCGCGCGCAGCCGGCAGCGGCCGATCTTCAGGCGCGCGTGCAGATCGTGCTCGATCCCGGGCTCGCGTTCGGCACCGGCAGCCATCCGACCACGCGGCTGTGCCTGCAGTGGCTCGATCGGCATCTGCGCGCGGGCGACGCGGTCATCGACTACGGCTGCGGTTCGGGCATCCTGGCAATCGCGGCCGCGCGGCTCGGCGCCTCGAGCGTGTTCGCGGTCGACATCGATGCGCAGGCGCTCGACGCAGCGCGCACGAACGCGGCGGCCAACGGCGTGGCGATCTCGCTGCGCTCGACCGAGGATCCGCCGCCGCCCGCAGCCAACGTCGTGCTGGCGAACATCCTCGCGCAGCCGCTGAAAGTGCTCGCGCCGCTGCTGTGCTCGCTGGTCCGCAGCGGCGGCGCGCTGGTGCTCGCCGGCGTGCTCGAGCGCCAGGTCGACGAGGTCGCGCAGGCCTACGAGCATGCCTGCGGCTTGCAGCTGCGCACCGTGGAAACCGCAGACGGCTGGGCTTGCCTGGCCGCACGCAAAAACGGATGATTCGCGGCAATGGCGCTTGCGACCACCTGCCCCCAGTGCAAGACCAGCTTCAAGGTCGTCCCCGATCAGTTGAAGCTGCGCCGCGGCCTGGTTCGGTGCGGCGTGTGCCAGCACGTGTTCTCGGGCATCGACTATCTTCGCTACGTCGATGATGCGAATCGCGCCGCGACCGGCGCGTCGCGTTCGGCGCCGCCGCGCACCGCCGCCGGCGCCGACGCTGCAGCCCATCCCGGCACGTCGCCGCAGACGGTGATCGCCGACGACAACCTGAAGACCGCTTTTTTCCTGACCGACAATCCG
>DATLGW010000419.1:0-7265 GCA_035540315.1 Burkholderiaceae bacterium
CTCCTGATACGAGCAGCCGTGGAGCTCACGCAGCACGATCACCTCGCGGTATTCGACTGGCAGAGCGCGCAGGCATCGCTGCACTTGCTCGCGCTCTGATCGCGCGATTGCCGAAGCCTCTGGATCCGCAGACAGCCAGACGACCGCTCCGGTCGCGACCGAGTCTTCGCCGTGAATCGCCTCATCGAATTCGGCGCCCGGGTTCTGCCGCTCCTGCTCGAGCAGCGTCAAGCACGTGTTGCGCACGATTCCGAGAAGCCAAGGGCGCGCGTTCTCGCCGCGCAGCGAGTGGAAGAAACGAAAAGCCCGCAGATACGCCTCCTGTACCGCGTCCTCGGCCGACGCGGAATCGCGCAACAGCCATCGCGCCAGGCCCATCGCCGCATCCATGTGCGGCAGCACCAGGCGCGCGAAACGGCTGCGCTTCTCCTCGTCGGGCAAAGTGCCCGCTCCTCCCGATACCGTCGGTGCGCTGATTTTATTCCCGCCGGCGGGAATAAAGGGCCCGGGCCCGCGGTATTGCAGTCGGCAAGGCGAACAATGTCGCACCCACACACCCACCAGGAGGAGCACCAGATGCAGCGCAGAAGATGGCTGGCGGCGGCAGCCGCGATCACGGTCGCCGCGACGGGTTGTGCCGCAATCGGCAGCCCGCAGGCCGGCAGCGGATCGCGGCAGGACAAGGTCGTGTACCACATCAACGAGGGCATCGAGCAGGCCTCCAATGGCCTTAGGAACGCGAACAATCACCTGAGCGTCGATTCGGCCGCGAAGATCGTGTTCGTCACGCATGCGCGCGGCGTCGACTTCCTGATCACAGGCGCCCGCGACCGCAACGGCAACCTGTACGAGCCGATGATCGACAACCTGAAGCTGCGGGGCGTGCAGTTCGAGGTCTGCGAGATCACGCTGCAGAACCGGAACCTGAAAAAGGAGCAATTCATCGGCTCGGCGAGTTACGTGCCCTCCGGAGTGGGCGAGCTGACGCGGCTGCAGCAGCGCGAGGGCTTCGCGTACATCAAGCCCTGACGCGGTAACCCTGGCCGCGCGCGGCCAGGGCCGTGACAGGCCCTACACTTGCGTCGTGAGCAGCATTCGACGCACTGCGGTGCGCGTGATCGACACCGGCGTTCGCGGCGGCCGCCGCAACGTCGCGTTCGACCAGGCGCTGATCGACGCCCATGAGGCCGGGCGGATTCCGCCGACGATCCGGTTCCTGAGGTTCCGGCCGGCGGCGCTCGTGGGTCTGCACCAGGTGCTCGGTCACGAGGTGCGCCTGCAGTACTGCGCGCGCGAGGGGATCGAGGTCGGGCGCCGGATCACCGGCGGTGGCGCGTTGTACCTCGCCGAAGGCCAGATCGGCTGGGAGCTGGTGCTGCCGCGCGCGCTGCTGGCCGCCGACCTGGCGTCGGTGGCGGCGCGGATCTGCGCTGCCGCCGCCGCCGGGCTCGAACGTCTCGGTGTTGCGGCGCACTATCGGCCGCGCAACGACATCGAGGTCGGGGGCCGCAAGCTGAGCGGCACCGGCGGGATCGTCGAGGGCCGCACGCTGTTCTTCCAGGGCACGCTGCTGATCGACTTCGATGCGGCGCGGATGATCGAGGTGCTGAAGGTGCCGGTGGAGAAGCTCGCGCGGCGCGACCTGGACGATGCCCGCCGCCGGGTCGTGTCGCTGCGCGAGCTGCTCGGCCGGGCGCCGCCGCTGCCGGAGGTCTACGCGGCGCTGCTCGAAGGTTTCCGCGAGCACTTGCAGCTCGAGCCCCAGTGGGGCGAGGCGAGCGCGCACGAGGAGGCGCTGGCCGCGCAGCTGTACGACCGCGAGCACGGGACCGAAGCGTTCGTCCACCTGATCGACGCGCCGGACGACGCGACGCAGACCGTGTCGGCGACGCTGGTGCGCCGCGGCGGCGCGCTGCGCGCCGACCTGCGGCTCGAGGGAACCGGCGAGCTTAGGATCCGCGAGGCGCTGGTCACGGGCGATTTCTTCATCAGCCCGCCCCGGGTCGTGTTCGACCTCGAGGCGAGCCTCAGGGGGGTCGCGGCGGCCGACGCAGGCGCGGCCGCCGAGGCGTTCCTCGTGCGCAGCGGCGCCGAGCTGGTCGGGCTGTCGCCGGTCGATTTCCGCGAGCTCGTCGAGGCCGCGCTGGCGCAGTTGACGCTGCGCGCCGCGGGCCGGGTGCTGCGCGGGCACTGGCGCGGCCCGCGGCCCGAACGCGCGCCCACGCTCGTGTTCCTGCATGATGCGCTGGGCAGCGTTCGGCTGTGGCGGGACTTCCCGGATCAGCTGGTGCGCGCGACCGGCTGCGGCGCGCTGATCTATGACCGCTGGGGCTGCGGCGAGTCGGATCCGCTCGAGCCGCCGCACCGCACCGACTACCTGCTGCACGAGGCGCTGGATTCGCTGCCGGAGGTGCTCGAGCAAACGGGCGTCCGCGAGGCGATCCTGGTCGGTCAGTCCGACGGCGCGTCGATCGCGCTGGCGCATGCCGGCGCGTTCCCGCAGCGGATCCGCGCGGTGATCGTGATGTCGCCGCATTTGTTCCGCGAGCCAAGGACGCTGGCGGCGATCGAGCGCCAGATCGCGGATTACGAGCACGGGGACCTGCGGGCGCGCTTGCGGCGGCACCACGGCGCGAACACCGAGGCGCTGTTCGCGCGGCTGGTGCAAGTATGGACGGCGGCCGGCGCGGGGGCAGGGTGGGGGCTCGAGGCGCAGGTCGCGCAGGTGCGCTGTCCGGTGCTGGCGATCCAGGGCGAGGACGACGAGTTCTTCAGCGCGGCGCAGCTCGACGCGCTGGCAGCATGCCTGCCCGGCGCGCTGCAGACGCTGCGAATCCCCGGTTGTGGGCACTATCCGATGCACCAGGCGCGCGCCGACGTGCTCGCCGCCTGCATCCGCTTCATCCGCGCCGCCGTCGCCGGGCCGCGATCCGCCGACGCCGGTGCGGAAACCGCGTCGAGGAGGGCGCAATGAAGCTGCTCGAGGCGCTCGAGCGCCTGCTCGCGCAGGAGCAGAGCCTGTTTCGCGCGCAGCTGCTGCGCGAGGACATCAGCCGATTGCGTTCGCTGCTCGAGCGGGCCCGCGTGACTCCCGACTGCGACGAATTCGTGCGCGCCGGCATGACGGCCGGCTGGACTCAGGGCAACGCCCGCACCCACGAGCTGCGCGAGCCGCTCGAGCGGCTGCTCGAGGCGCTGCATGCGCATGCGCAGGGTCAGCGCGACGATGCGCAGCAGGCGGATCTGATCGCCTGCTGGAATTCGCTGAACCGGCTGCGGATGGAACGCCTGCTAGGCTGCCTGTCGACGCCGCTGCCCAGGCCGCCCGACTGACGCGCGCTGCGCGCCTGCCGCCGAACGCCGGCCGTTGCCGTCCCCGGGGGGCTGCGCCGCCTGCGCGCCGCAGAACACGTCGTACAGCGTGCGCATCACCGCGGCCGCCTCGGCGCTCGCGATGAAATAGATCACGTGATGGCCTTCGCGCCGCGTCGCGACGACCTGCTCGCGCCGCAGCACCGCGAGGTGCTGCGACAGTGCCGATTGGCTCAGCTTGATCGCGCGCTCCAGCATGCCGACCGATTTCTCGCCTTCGGCGAGCTGGCACAGGATCCGCAACCGCACCGGATTGGCCAGCGCCTTGAGCATCCGGCTGACCTTCAGCGCCTGCGACTGCAGCGCATGCGCATGCGCCAGATCCGGCTGCGTGGCGCCGCATTCCATGGCTGCGGAGCCCGCGCTTTCCTCCGATGCCCGGCGCGCGCGCGCCGCGCGTGCCGCAGCAACGACCGAGCTCATGGCGTGCAGCCGCAGCCGGCGAAGCCGTCGGCCGCCATCTTCGCGTCGTATTTCGGCGCGACCTGCGCGCCCGGCGTCAGCGCCGCCTTGTCTGCCGCCCAGTCGTTCGGCTTGAGCACCACCATCCAGCCCTCGCCGTACGGGTCGTCGTTCGCGATCGACGGTTTCGCGACCAGCGCGTCGTTGACCGCGACCACCGAGCCGGCGACCGCCGATTTCGCCGGCCCGACCCACTTGCCCGACTCGACCGTCGCACAGGACTTCCCGGCGTCGACCGTGCGGCCGACCTTCTTCGGCGTGAACGCGACCAGCTGACCGGCCATCGCGGTGGCGATCGTCGTCATCCCGAGCTTCACGTTGCCGTCCGCCAGCTCCTGGAACCAGATGTGGTTTTCGACGTCGTACAGCAGCTCGTCGGGCAGATGGCAGCCGCGCACGTTAGGCATCGTCGGTCTTTCCTCCAGTGGGGTCGCTGCCGGATTCTGCGCGCAGCGGCCGCGACGAGCAACAGAACTCGCCGAGCCCGGCGACCTCGAGCTTGCCCGACACGAAAAGCTGCAGGTGCCGCACCAGCAGCTGCATCATCCGCAGCCGGTGCGGCGCCTGCGGATGGTCCGCCTCGAGGCCGAGCAGGTTGTAGTGGTAGGCGATCTCGCGGCAGGTCTCGCGGCAGGCGTTGAAGCTGGGCGCGCCCCGGGCGCCCTGGCGGTGCAGCGCGAGCAGCCGAAATCCTTCGCTCGCCTGCCGTGTCGGCTCCTGCGCCCGCGCGCGGATCCACTGCTCGAGCGCCTGCTCGGCCTCGCGCAGCAGTTGCTCGCGGTCGGTCATCGCTACAGCCGCGGGCGCGACCGCGGGGCCGATCGCCGGACCCGTCGCGCGAGCCGGCGCTGCAGTGTGCGCAGGCGCAGTCATGTCAGGTTTTTCTCCTTCAGCAGCGCGAGCCCGTCGGACACGTTCTCGTGCACGCCCAGCTTGCGCGGCGACACCCCGAGCGCGATTCCGAGCAGCTGCGTGAAATACAGCATCCGTACGGTCGTCTTCTCGCCGAGCACCTTCTCGGCGCGCACCTGGTGCATCTCCAGCCCCGAGTGGCAGGTCGGGCATTCGGTGGCGATCACGTCGGCGCCCGCGGCTTCGGCCGCGCGCAGGATGTTCAGCACCAGCTTCGTCGACGTGTCGCTGTCCGACAGCGTGTGCGCGCCGCCGCAGCAGGCGGTCTTCAGCGGGAAATCGACGTTCTCGGCGCCGGCGGCCGCCAGCAGGTCGTCCATGAAGTGCGGCTGCGACGTCGACTCGCTGCCGGGCCCCTGGTCCTTTTCCGGAAAGATGTGGCGCGGCCGCGTGTACATGCAGCCGTAGTAGTTCGCGACCTTCAGCCCGGCCAGCGAGTTCTTCACCCGGCGCTTGAGCTCGTCCTCGCCGATGCCGTCCTTGATCCAGTCGAGCGCATGGATCGTCTCGAGCGAGCCGGCGCGGTAGGTCGCATGGCCGGCCTTAGTCGAGATCCGCTCGACGACCTGGCGCGACTCGCCGTCGTGCGCGAGATCGTATTCGGCCTTCTTCAGGTTGTGGTAGCAGCCGTTGCACGGCGCCATCACGACCTTCGCATCCATTTCATGGGCGGCGATCGACATCACCCGCGACGACAGGTAGGTCTGCACCTTCGGGTCGACGTTCTTGACCTCCATCGCGCCGCAGCAGTTCCAGTCGCGGACCTCGTCGAGCTGCAGCCCGAGCGCGTTGCCGACCGCGCGGGTCGACGTGTCGTACGCGTGGCCGGTGCCCTCGAGCGCACAGCCCGGGTAGTAGGCGACCCGCTGATATTCCTGCTTCACTTCGGCTCCTCGATTCGCAGCGCAGTCCGATGCTTCGCCTGCTGCTCGGCGATGTATTCGGCAAGCGCCGCCGATGCCTTGTTCCAGCGCCGCGTCCGGGGCTTGATCACGGCCGCGCGCGCCAGCTTGATTCCCTGGCGGATCGGCAGCCGCCGCGCGACCCGCTTGACCATCTCGAGCAGCCACTCCTGCCGCAGCGGCTGGCCGGTCTTCTCGAAGAAGCGCCGGATCACGCGACCTTCTTCGATGCGTCCGGTCGCGACCACCTGCGCGGTGAATTCCTCGTCGAAGATCGTCGACTTCGACTTCGGCGTGTGGCCCTTGAGCTCGAGCCAGTGCGCGGTCGCCTTCATCACGCCCTCGGGGAACACGTCGCGCGGGCAGGCGTACGTGCACTTGTTGCACGACACGCACTGCCAGACGATGTCCTTGTCGCGCAGCAGCTCCGACTCCATTCCCATCCGGATCAGGTAGATCCAGTAGCGCGGGTTGAAGTCCGGGTTGACCGCGTTGACCGTGCACGAGTTCGTGCACGACCCGCACTGCCAGCAGCGGTGGATGTGCTCGCCGCCGGGCAGCGCGGCGATCTCGTCCTGCATCGCCTCGTTGTAGTCGGTGACGACGCGCGATTCGATGAACGTGCTCCAGTGCCCGGACACGTTCACGCCGTCGATGACCAGCTGCTCGTGCGTCTTCAGGTTCTCGGGGCGGATCAGCGATTTCTCGTGGATCGGCATCTGGAATTCCGGGCGTGGGGGGTTCGGCGGATCGCGCGGCCGACGATCACTGCGGATCGACGATCACTGCGCGACCGTCGAAGCTCTTCAATCGGCTGCGACCGTTCGCGTCGACGCCGTCGAGCCCGAGGATGCGCCGCACGTGCAACATCGGGTCCTCGGCGGTCGCGAAGTCGGCGCGCAGGTAGCTGTCGCCGCGTTCGCCGATGTAGTCGGCATAGACCTGCGCGCACAGCAGGTCGACGTACCATGGCACGTCGCGGAACACGCCGTTGGCCGACAGGTACTGCGCAAGCTCCTCGCGCAGCACGACGAACGTGTCGAAGAGATCGGGCACGTCGATGCGGATCGCATCGACGTCGTCGTCGTGCCAGATCTCGCGCAGCACGCCGGTGTTCGTCCGCGCGTCCCAGACCCAGCGGGTCATCAGCGGATAGCGCTGCGGGTCGGCCTGGTGCAGCAGCTCGGCGGCGAGGTCGCGCACCCAGCGGTGCTCCCGGTCGTCGGGAAAGCCGCTGCAGAACTGCGCGATCCGCGCGTCGGTGGCGGTCGTGTCACTGCGCTCGCCCAGCAGCCGCTGCACCCGCGGCCGCAGCGCATCGAAGCCGTCAGGCTCGGCGTGGCGGCCGATGCGCCGGCGCACGGTCGGCATGTGCGCGCACAGCATCCGGAACTGCTTCAGCGACGGCTCGCCCGACAGCGCGTCGCGGAACATCGCCGACTTCAGCTGCAGCGCCGACACCCAGGCCTCGACGCCGCCGTGCTCCTCGGCGCGGGCGATCAGCGTCTCGAGGCACGCGCGCAGCCTCTCGCCGGAGAGCTCCAGCCGCGGCCGCTCGGGCGCCGGGACGATCTGCATCGAAGCCGACGTCTTCACGCCGCGACGGGGGCCTTGCGC
>DATLGW010000420.1:0-2518 GCA_035540315.1 Burkholderiaceae bacterium
AGCAGCGTGATCGGGTGCGCGGCAATGCCGTCGGCCTTGCCCATCATTCCCTGCTGGATGTGGCGGGTCGCGAGCTGGCAATCCGACGCGACCCAGGTCGGCTCGCCGTCCGGATGCTCGCCCATCTGGCGGAACACCGGCCGGCCGATCTTCATCGCGATCTCGTGGAACTCCTTCTTCACGCCCCAGGTGCCGGCGTGGCCCGAGCAGCGTTCGACCGTGTTGATCCGGGTGTCGGGAACCAGCTCGAGCAGCTCGCGCGTCTTCTGCCCGACGTTCTGCACCCGCAGGTGACACGCGACGTGGTATGACACGTTGCCGAGCCCGGCCTTGAAGTCGGTCTTCAGCAGGCCGTCCTTGTGGCGCGCGACCAGGTACTCGAACGGATCGAACATCGCATCGCGCACGCGTGCGACCGCAGGCTCGTCGGGAAACAGCAGCGGCAGCTCCTGCTTGAACATCAGCGCGCACGACGGAATCGGCGCCAGGATTGCCCAGCCGTCGCGCGCGAGCGTCTCCATGGCCGGGATGTTGCGGTTCTTCAGCCGCTCGACCGCCTCCAGGTCGCCGAGCTCGAGCTTGGGCATTCCGCAGCAGGCCTCGGGGTCGATCAGCGTGTACGGAATCTCGTTGTGGTCGAGCACCTTGAGCAGATCGTGGCCGATTCCGGGCTCGTTGTAGTTCACGTAGCAGGTCGAGAAGATCGCGACCTTGCCGGGCGTGCGGTCGCCGTCACGGACCGGATGCGCCGCCGACGGCGGCGCGTGCGTTCGAAAGCGCCGGCTGGCGAACTCCGGCAGCCAGGCGTTGTGGTGCACGCCCAGCACTTTCTCCAGCCCCTTGCGGGCGATCGGGCTGCGGTTCGCGCGGTTGACGACCTGCACCACCACCGGAACCCCGGCGAGCTTGCCGTTGCGGTCGGTCGACGACAGCATGTTGTCGCGCAGCCGGGATCGCGTGCCTTTCTTGTGCTGGATCGCTTTCGCGCGCAGCATCACGTGCGGGAAGTCGACGTTCCACGGGTGCGGCGGCACGTACGGGCACTTCGTCATGTAGCACAGGTCGCACAGGTAGCACTGGTCGACGACCTTCCAGAAATCCCCCTGCTTGACCCCGTCGATCTCGCCGGTGGTGCTCTCGTCGATCAGATCGAACAGCGTCGGAAACGCGTTGCACAGGTTCACGCAGCGCCGGCAGCCGTGGCAGATGTCGAAGATGCGCTCCATCTCCTTGAGCGCCGGCTGTTCTTCGTAGAACTCGGGCTTCTTCCACTCCAACGGGTGGCGGGTCGGCGCTTCCAGCGAGCCTTCGCGTACGGTCATGCGATCACCTTGCGGGGCGGACGTCGGGTGCTGCAGGGGCAGACGAAAAGGGGGCGCGTTGGCACCCCCGTTCGAGCTGATTGCCGCAACCCGCAGCAGCAGCGGGAGCGGCGAGCCGTTCAGGCGTCAGGACAGCGATTCAAGGGCCTTGGCGAACTTGTTCGCATGCGAACGCTCGGCTTTCGCCAGCGTCTCGAACCAGTCGGCGATCTCGTCGAAGCCTTCGTCCCGGGCGGCCTTCGCCATGCCCGGATACATGTCGGTGTACTCGTGCGTTTCGCCGGCCACCGCGGCCTTCAGGTTCTTCTCCGACGAGCCGATCGGCAGATCGGTCGCCGGGTCGCCGACCGCCGCCAGGTAGTCGAGGTGGCCGTGGGCATGGCCGGTTTCGCCTTCGGCCGTCGAACGGAACAGCGTGGCGATCTCCGGATGGCCTTCGACGTCGGCCTTGTTTGCGAAATACAGATACCGCCGGTTCGCCTGGCTTTCGCCGGCGAATGCGGCCTTCAGATTTTCGTGGGTCTTCGACCCCTTCAAAGCGGGCATCTCGATCTCCTTGTTTCAGCGAGGCTGAACGATCGGCGACCGCCGACCGCCATGAAAAATTCTACCGGAGCGCTTTCGCCGATCGCCAATTAAACGCAGTTATCCAGTGGATTGATGCCGACTATCAGCCCGCATCCTGCAGGCGAACCTGCACGGACAGTCCGCCGTCGGGCGGCAGATCGAGCTGCAGCTGGCCGCCGTAGCGGCGCGCGAGCCGCGCGACGATCGCCAGCCCCAGCCCCGAGCCGCCGTGGTGGCTGCGCTCGGTGTCGAGCCGGGTGAACGGGCGCGCGAGTCGCGGCAGCTGGCTTGCCGGCACGCCCGGGCCGCGATCGCGCACCGTCAGCACCAGCCAGCGGCCGTCGCGCCGCGCGCCGACCCGGACTTCGGCGCGCGGTTCGCCGGGCGTGCGCCCGTAGCGCCTGGCATTCTCGAGCAGGTTCGCCAGGATCCGCGCGAGCACGGTCGGCTGTCCGATCCAGCCGACGTCCGGTTCGATCTCCAGCGTCATCTGCGGCGAATCGCCGGCGTCGGCGCGCTGGTAGCCGGCTGCCAGCGAACCGATCAGCGCGCCGACATCGACACGCTCGACGGGCTCGGCATCCGACGGCTGCGCGAACTCGACGAACTGGCGAACGATCGCATCGATG
>DATLGW010000421.1:0-3265 GCA_035540315.1 Burkholderiaceae bacterium
CCCCGAAGAAGCCGAACTCGGCGCTGCGCAAGGTCGCGAAGGTCCGGTTGACCAACGGCTTCGAGGTCATCAGCTACATCGGCGGCGAAGGCCACAACCTGCAGGAACACTCGGTCGTGCTGATTCGCGGCGGCCGGGTCAAGGACCTGCCGGGCGTGCGCTACCACATCGTGCGCGGCTCTCTCGACCTGCAAGGCGTCAAGGATCGCAAGCAGGCGCGCTCGAAGTACGGAGCCAAGCGTCCCAAGAAGAGCTGAGGTCGGGCTGGCAGCCCGGCGTTTGCCGGACTGCCAGCCCGTGGT
This sequence comes from Burkholderiaceae bacterium, assembly GCA_035540315.1. GTDB lineage: Bacteria > Pseudomonadota > Gammaproteobacteria > Burkholderiales > Burkholderiaceae_E > DATLGW01. The sequence continues at coordinate 303 of DATLGW010000421.1, forward strand.
CGCGGCGCTTTCGCTGCGCGTCTCGTTCGAGTCGCGCCGGGGCGCCGAGTAAGCGACTGCCTCTCGGGTCTGCGGTTCGCCGCAGCCGGATGTCGGGCAGTCAGGGCGCGGCAGCGATTGCGTGCCGCACCAGCTGAATGAACGAAAGGAAGAGAAATGCCCCGTCGTCGTGAAATTCCGAAGCGCCAGGTCCTGCCGGATCCGATCTACAGCAGCCAGGACGTCGCCAAGTTCATCAACGTGCTGATGCTCGCCGGCAAGAAGGCGGTCGCCGAGCGGATGCTGTACGGCGCGTTCGACCAGATCAAGACCCGCTCGGGCAAGGACCCGCTCGAGGTGTTCAACAACGCGCTGAACAACTGCCGGCCGATGGTCGAGGTCAAGAGCCGGCGGGTCGGCGGCGCGAACTACCAGGTGCCGGTCGAGGTGCGTCCGGTGCGCAGGATGGCGCTGGCGATGCGCTGGCTGCGCGAGGCCGCTAAGAAGCGCAGCGAGAAGTCGATGGGACAGCGGCTCGCGAACGAGCTGCTCGAGGCATCGGAAAACCGCGGTGGCGCCGTCAAGAAGCGCGACGAAGTCCACCGCATGGCCGAGGCGAACAAGGCGTTCGCCCACTTCAGGTTCTAGGGAAGACCTTCCTGGATCCGGGAACGCAAGAACGAATCCAAAAGATTCGAAGGACTGGAATCATGGCTCGCAAGACCCCGATCGAAAGGTATCGGAACATCGGAATCTCGGCGCACATCGACGCCGGCAAGACCACGACCACCGAGCGGATCCTCTACTACACCGGCGTCAATCACAAGATCGGCGAGGTGCACGACGGGGCGGCGACGATGGATTGGATGGCGCAGGAGCAGGAGCGCGGCATCACGATCACGTCGGCGGCGACGACCTGCTTCTGGCGCGGCATGGACATGTCGTTCCCGGAGCACCGGATCAACATCATCGACACGCCCGGTCACGTCGACTTCACGATCGAGGTCGAGCGCTCGATGCGCGTGCTCGACGGCGCGTGCATGGTCTATTGCGCGGTCGGCGGCGTGCAGCCGCAGTCCGAGACGGTGTGGCGGCAGGCGAACAAGTACGGCGTGCCGCGGCTGGCGTTCGTCAACAAGATGGACCGCACCGGCGCGAACTTCTTCAAGGTCTTCGACCAGATGAAGACGCGCCTGCGCGCGAACCCGGTGCCGATCCAGGTGCCGATCGGCGCCGAGGAGACGTTCAAGGGCGTCGTCGACCTGATCCGCATGAAGGCGATCCTGTGGGACGAGGCCTCCCAGGGGATGAAGTTCGAGCTGGCCGACGTGCCGGCCGAGCTCGCCGACACCTGCGCCGAGTGGCGCGAGAAGATGGTCGAGGCCGCCGCCGAGGCGAACGAAGAGCTGATGAACAAGTACCTCGAAGAGGGCGAGCTCTCGATCGAGGACATCAAGCGCGGCATCCGCCAGCGCACGATCGCCGGCGAGATCCAGCCGATGCTGTGCGGCTCGGCATTCAAGAACAAGGGCGTGCAGGCGATGCTCGACGCAGTGATCGAGTTCCTGCCGTCGCCGATCGACATCCCGCCGGTCAAGGGCACCGATGACCGCGACGGCGAGGTCGTGCGCCGCGCCGACGACAACGAGAAGTTCTCCGCGCTCGCGTTCAAGCTGATGACCGATCCGTTCGTCGGCCAGCTGACGTTCATCCGCGTGTATTCGGGCGTGCTCAATTCGGGCGACACGGTCTACAACCCGATCAAGGGCAAGAAGGAGCGGATCGGGCGGCTGCTGCAGATGCATGCGAACAACCGCGACGAGATCAAGGAAGTTCGCGCCGGCGACATCGCCGCGTGCGTGGGCCTGAAGGAAGTGACGACCGGCGAGACGCTGTGCGACCCGGATGCGGTGATCGTGCTCGAGCGCATGGAGTTTCCGGAGCCGGTGATCGCGCAGGCGGTCGAGCCGAAGACGAAGGCGGACCAGGAGAAGATGGGCGTCGCACTGGGCCGGCTGGCGCAGGAGGACCCGTCGTTTCGCGTGAAGACCGACGAGGAGTCGGGGCAGACGATCATCCAGGGGATGGGCGAGCTGCACCTGGAGATCATCGTCGACCGGATGCGTCGCGAGTTCGGCGTCGAGGCCTCGGTGGGCAAGCCGCAGGTCGCCTACCGCGAGACGATCCGCAAGAAGGTCGAGAACGTCGAGGGCAAGTTCATCAAGCAGTCGGGCGGCCGCGGCCAGTACGGTCACGTCGTGCTCGCGATCGAGCCGCTGGAGCCCGGCGGCAAGGGCTTCGAGTTCGTCGACGCGATCAAGGGCGGCGTGGTGCCGCGCGAATACATCCCGGCGGTGCAGAAGGGCATCGAGGACACGCTGAACTCGGGCGTGCTGGCCGGCTACCCGGTCGTCGACGTGAAAGCGACGCTGACTTTCGGGTCGTACCACGAGGTCGACTCCAACGAGAACGCGTTCAAGATGGCCGGCTCGATGGCCTTCAAGGAAGGCATGCGGCGCGCGACCCCGGTGCTGCTCGAGCCGATGATGGCGGTCGAGGTCGAGACGCCCGAGGACTACGCGGGCTCGGTGATGGGCGACCTGTCGTCGCGGCGCGGCATGGTGCAGGGCATGGAGGACATGCCGGGCGGGGGCAAGGCGATCCGCGCCGAAGTGCCGCTGGCGGAGATGTTCGGCTACTCGACGTCGCTGCGCTCGCTGACGCAGGGCCGCGCGACTTACACGATGGAATTCAAGCAATACGCGGAGGCGCCGAAGAACGTCGCCGAGGCGATCATCGCTGCACGCACCAAGTGATCTGACAGGACTCAGGGAGAACGAACAATGGCAAAGGGCAAGTTCGAGCGGACCAAGCCGCACGTGAACGTTGGGACGATCGGTCACGTGGACCATGGCAAGACGACGCTGACGGCGGCGATCACGACGGTGCTGTCGACCAAGTTCGGTGGCGAGGCGAAGAAGTAC
>DATLGW010000422.1:0-7309 GCA_035540315.1 Burkholderiaceae bacterium
ATCTGCGACGGCGCGTCCGGCGTGCTCGTTTGCAGCGAGCGCGGACTGAAGTCGCTCGGCGTATCGCCGCTGGCTCGGATCCACCACCTGTCGGTGTACGGCCACGATCCGGTGATCATGCTCGAGGCGCCGCTGCCGGCGACGAACGCGGCGCTGAAGCGCGCGCGGATGTCGGTCGACGACATCGACCTGTTCGAAGTCAACGAGGCATTCGCGCCGGTGCCGCTCGCGTGGCTGCGCGCGACGGGCGCCGATCCGCAGCGGCTGAACGTCCACGGCGGCGCGATTGCGCTCGGCCATCCGCTCGGCGCATCCGGCACCAAGCTGATGACGACGCTGGTTCATGCGCTGCGTCGTCGCGGGCGCCGTTTCGGATTGCAAACGATGTGCGAGGGCGGCGGAATGGCGAACGTGACGATCGTCGAACGGCTTTGACGAGCGACTACCTGGAGGAGAGACCTTGAAACGACAAAGACGCAGATTGATCGGCGGCGCCCTCGCGGCGACCGCGAGCGCCGCGCTGCCGCCGGCGTTGACGAGCGCATTCGCGCAGGCGCAGGGCTACCCGGCGCGGCCGATCAAGATCATCGTGCCGTTCCCGGCCGGCGGCACGACCGACATCGCCGCGCGGCTGGTCGCGCAGCGGATGAGCGAGTCGATGGGCCAGCAGGTCGTCGTCGAGAACCGCGGCGGCGCCGGCGGCTCGATCGGCGCCGACGCGGTCGCGAAATCGCCGCCGGACGGCTACACGCTGCTGATGCACAACATCACGTTCCCGGTGAGCGGGGTGTCGTTGGCGAAGCAGAAGCGGCTGCCGTACGACATGGAGAAGGATTTCGCCGGCGTGTCGATCGCGGTCAACGTGCCGTTCGTCGTCACCGCGCATCCGAGCGTGCCGGCAAAGGATCTGCGCGAGCTCGCCGAGCTGCTGCGCAAGGACAAGAGCCTGCAGTACAACTACGGCTCCACCGGTCCGGGCTCGATCATGCATGTGCTCGGCGAGGCGTTCAAGACGGCAGCGAACGTCGAGATGACGCACGTGCCGTTCCGCGGCGCAGCGCCGTTGAAGCTCGAGCTGCTGTCGGGGCGCATCCAGGTCGGCGGCGATCAGCTGTCGTCGTCGCTCGCCGAGATCCGCGCCGGGCAGCTGAAGGCGCTCGCGACGAGCTCGGCGAAGCGCTCGTCGGCGCTGCCCGACGTGCCGACCGTGCGCGAGCTGGGTTTTGCGCAGCTGGAGTTCGAGGGCTGGAACGGGCTGTTCGTGCCGGCGAGAACGCCGAAGGAGATCATCGACCGGCTGCACCAGGAGACCGTGCGCGCGGTCAATCATCCGGAGGTCAAGCAGCGCTTCGCCGATCTGGCGGCCGAGGCGGTCGGCTCGACGCCCAAGGAGCAGGAGGCGATCGTCAAGCTGCAGATGGACCAGTTCCGGCCGGTGATCGAGAAGCTGACGCTCGATTGATCCGCGCGGCCGCAACCCCCGCGCAGCGCTCGTGACCGAGCGCGCCGCGCAGCCGGCTCCCGGCGCGCGGCCGGCGGCACCCGAAGCCACGGCGCCGCCGGCCGCGCCGACCCGCGCGCTCGCGCGCGTCCATTCGATCGAAGATCTGCGGCGGCTCGCGCGGCGCCGGCTGCCGCGGGCGATCTTCGAGTTCATCGACGGCGGCGCCGAGGACGAGACGACGCTGCGGGCGAATCGCGCCGCGTTCGAGCGGGTGCGCCTGCTGCCGCGCGTGCTGGTCGACGTGTCGCGGATCGATCCGTCGACGCGCCTGCTCGGGCGGATCGCGCAGCTTCCGATCGCGATCGCCCCGATGGGCGCTGCCGGGTTCGCTCGCCGCGGCGCCGACCAGATGATCGCGCGCGCGGCCGCCGCCTGCGGAATTCCGTACACGCTGGCGACTCCGGCGAACGCATCGATCGAGACGATCGCGGGAATAGCCGACGGCGCGCCGCGCTGGTTCCAGATCTACATGCTGCCCCGGCGCGAGTCGATGCTGCAGCTGATCGGGCGTGCGGCGGGCGCCGGCTACGATGCGCTGGTCGTCACGGTGGACTTGCCGATCGGCGGCAAGCGCGAGCGCGACCTGCGCAACGATCTGTCGGTGCCGTTCCGCTACACCTGGCGCAACGTGACCGACTTCGCGCGCCGGCCGCGCTGGGCGCTGCCGATGCTGCTCGGCGGCATCCCTGCGATGGAGAACCTGCGCGGAATCGCGCCGTCGGCGCCCGACGCGCGCGGGCTGAGCTCGAGCGTCGGCCGCGGCTTCGACGCGTCGTTCGACTGGGACGCGTTCGCGCGGCTGCGCGACGCATGGCGGGGCAAGCTCGTCGTCAAGGGGCTGCTGCGCGCCGACGATGCGCAGCGCGCGGTCGATCTCGGCTGCGACGGCATCGTGGTGTCGAACCACGGCGGCCGCCAGCTCGACGGCGCGATCGCGACGCTCGATGCGCTGCCGGCCGTGGTCCAGGCAGTGGCCGGCCGCGCGACCGTGATGCTCGACGGCGGCGTGCGCCGCGGCGTCGACGTCGTGAAGGCGCTGGCGCTGGGCGCCGACGCGGTGCTGATCGGTCGGCCGGTGCTGTACGGGGCGGCCGCTGCCGGCGAGGCCGGCGCGGTGCGCGCGCTCGAGATCCTGTCTTCCGAACTGGTCCGCGCGATGCAGCTGTGCGGCGCGACCGAGATCGCGCAGCTCGATCGCGGTCTGATCGCGGCCGCGACTGCGGCGCCGCCGACGACGTGGCGGTGAGCGGCTTCGGCGCCTGGCAGCGGGCAGCGTTGGTGCTCGTGCTGCTGGCGTCGCTGGCGGTGAGCATCGCGAGCGGAGTGCGCAGCTGGCGCACGATGCTGCTGCTTCAGTCCGCTCAGGCGGCAGGCGTGCCGCAGACCAGCGCCTTGCGCGCCTGGATGCCGTTGGGTTTCGTGGCTGCAACCCATCGGATCGACGAGGCGCTGCTCAGGCAGCAACTGGGGCTCGGGACCGAGGTCGAGTCGACGCAGACGCTGCGAGCGATTGCAGAGGGCCGCAACGTCGCGGCTTTCGAATTCGTGCAGACCGTCCAGGCGGCGATCGCGCTGGCGAGGGGGCAGCAGCGGGCGGCGCCTGCGCCGGACCCGCCCGATCCGCCAGCAGAGCCCCCGCTGAGCGAACGGCTGCTGGCAACGGTGGCCTCGTACGGCCTGCTCGGACTCGCGTTGGCGCTGCTGCTCGGCGCGGTCGGATTGCCGGTTCCCACCGGTCTCGCGACGATTTTCGCTGGAGCGCTGGCAATGCAAGGGCGGCTCGACGCCACCACTGCGATCGCCGTCGCCGTCGCCGCGTCGCTGCTCGGCGACTTGATCGGCTACGGCATCGGACGTGCGGCGGGCGCTGCGTGGATCGAGCGACATGGGCGCTGGTTCGGGTACACCCGCCGAAATCGCGAACGGGTCGCCGCGTTGTTCGACCGCTGGGGCGCGATCACCGTGTTGCTGACCCGGACGCTGGTGTCGCATCTGAGCTCCGCCGTCAGCGTGCTTGCCGGCCTCGGGCGTTACCAGCTTGCCCGGTTCGTCGCGCTGGCGGCGAGTGGCCGCGTGCTCTGGACCGTCGCGTATTTCAGCCTCGGCTATCTGGTCGGAACGGATCTCGAGGCGGCGAGCGGGTTTCTCGGATCCTTGAGCGCGTTCCTGATCAGCAGCGCGATTCTGATGGCGACTGCGGCGATCTTGCTGCGGGACCGGCTACAGCGAGTCGCGCTCGGATAGCGCGGCGGTTCGGCACGTGCCGGACCCCCTTCGCCGCCGAACCCGGAACGTCCTCCGGCATCTCGGCGCCGGCAGCTGCGCTACCTTGGGAAGCCGGCCGCCTCCCGAAGCGCCTCCTCGGCCGCGCCGATCGCCGCATCGATCGCGCGTTCGTCGTGCGCGAGCGTCAGGTGGAACCGGCGCAGCGGCGTGGTCGAGCAGGCGAAACCCCGCCGCAGCAAGCCCTTGCGGAACGCGACGTCGCGCGCGTTGTCGTTCGCGGCGAGGTCCTCGTAGCGCCGCGCGCGCCCCGGCACGAACTGCACGCACACGACCGACCCGTAGTGGGTCGCGATCATCCCCGCGCCGGCGCGCTGCGACGCGTCGTTCAGGCCTCGCGCGAGCCGCTCGCCCAGCGAGCGCAGACGCGAATGCGCATCGGGCGCGGACAGCGCTTCGAACACCGCGATGCCGGCAGCCATCGACAGCGGCAACCCGTTGAACGTGCCGCCCAGCGACACGTCCCCGCCCGACGCGGCGGGCGCGAGCCGCTGCATCAGCTCGCGGCGCCCCGCCAGCGCCGCGATCGGATAGCCGTTTCCGAGCGCCTTGCCGAACGTCGCCAGGTCCGGGGTGACGCCGCAGATCGCCTGGTAGCCGCCCAGCGCGTGTCGGATCCCGGTGATCACCTCGTCGAACACCAGCACCACGCCGCGCTCGCGCGTGAGCCGCCGCACCTGCTCGAGGAACTCGGGTTCGGCCTCGATCGTGCCGACGTTGTGCATGATCGGCTCGAGGATCACCGCCGCGATCTCGCCGCCGCGCTCGCGCATCGTGCGCTCGAACGCGTCGATGTCGTTGAACGGCAGGATCAGCGTGGACTCCAGCGCCTCGGGCAGGATGCCGGCGGAGAACGGATCCTTGCGGCCCAGCCCCGAACGCGGCGTCATGAAGTTCATCGCGACGTAGTCGTGCCAGCCGTGGTAGGTGCCCTGGAACTTGACCAGCAGCCGCCGCTTCGTGATTGCGCGCGCAAGCCGCAGCGCATGCAGCGTCGCCTCGGTGCCGCTCGAGCAGAACGCGACCATTTCGGCGCACGGCACGTGCTCGACCAGCAGCGCGGCCAGGTCGCCTTCGAGTGCCGTCGTTCCCAGTCCGACCAGATCGAGCTCGCCGGTCAGCTGCGCAATCCGCGCCTGCTGCGCGGCGTCGCGGTGCCCGAGCACGATCGCGCCGTACGCGCCGTGCAGGTCGACGTAGTCGCGGCCGTCTGCGTCGCGCAGCCTCGCGCCTTGCGCTGCGGTGAACACGACCGGCGGATCGAGATAGCGGGCGCCGCTCGTGGTGCCCCCCGGGATCAGCCGCGCATTGCGCTCGGCGATTTCCTGTCCGCGCATCCGATCCCTCCTCCGTGGCGCCGTGCCGGTGCTGCGCCATTATCGCGCGATGTCGGTGTTATCCTCGCAGGCCCGACGACAGATCGCGACGGAGCATCGACGGATGACGCAACCGAACAAGAATGCCAGGCGCGTGGCGCTGATCACCGGCTCGGGCCGCGGAATCGGCGCGGCCACCGCGAAGCTGGCCGCAGCACGAGGGTTCGACGTGGCCGTCAATTACGTGCGCAACGCCGACGCCGCCGAGCAAGTCGCCGACGAGATCCGCGCCGCGGGCGCCAAGGCGATCGCGATCTGCGCCGATACGGCCGATCCGGCGCAGGTCGGCGCGATGTTCGAGCGCATCGATGCCGAGCTCGGGCCGGTGAGCGCGCTGGTGAACAACGCCGGCATCACCGGCAAGGCGGGGCGGCTCGAGCGCTACGGCGCCGACGAGATGCGGCGGGTGATCGACGTCAACGTGCTCGGCGTGCTGCTGTGCTCGCAGCAGGCCGCGCGGCGGATGTCGACCAGGCACGGCGGCGCCGGCGGCACGATCGTCAACGTCTCGTCGATGGCCGCGACGCTCGGGGGCGCGAACACGTGGATTCCGTACGCGGCCGCCAAGGGCGCAGTCAACACGCTCACGGTCGGCATGTCCCGCGAGCTCGCCGCAGAAGGCATTGCCGTCAATGCGGTGCTGCCGGGTCTCGTCGATACCGAGATCCACGCCGAGGCGGGCGTCGCCGATCGGCTGAAGAACATGCTGCCGCAGATCCCGATCGGACGCATCGGCACCGCTGACGAGTGCGCGCAGGTGATCGTGTGGCTGATGGCGGATGCGCCCGCCTACATGACCGGAGGGCTGCTGCCGGTCAGCGGCGGCCGCTGACTCGCGACTTGCCGGGCGAAAACCGCCGCTACAGCAGCCCGGCGAGCGAGCGGCGGGCGGTCTCCAGCGCCGGCAGCAGCCGCTCGATCGTCTGCTCGCGCGTCATCTGCGCAGTGCGCACCGCCAGGCTCATCGCGGCAACGGTGCTGCCGGACGAATCCCGCAGCGGCACCGCGATCGAGCGCAGGCCGAGCTCGATCTCCTCGTCGCTGACCGCATAGCCGAGCTCGCGGGCCGCGCGCACCGCCTGGATCAGCCGCGCCGGCTCGACCAGGGTGCGCGGCGTCAGCCGCGTCGGCTTGCTGCGCGCGAGCAGCTGCGCGACCTGACGGTCCGGCTGCGCGGCCAGCAGCACCCTGCCGGTGGCCGAGCAGTAAGCGGGCAGCCGCGTGCCGACGCCGACGCCGGACGACAGGCTGCGGCGGGCGGTCGAGCGGGCGACGAACACGATCTCGGCGTCATCGAGGATGCCGACCGACGCCGACTCGTGCGTATGCTCGGTCAGCGACTCGAGCACCGGTTGCACCGTGCGCGGCAGCGTATTCGATGCGACGTACGCCTGTCCGAGCCGCAGCACGCGCGGCGCGAGCCGGAAATAGCGGCCGTCGCTGGTCACGTAGCCGAGCCCCTGCAGCGTGCGCAGGCAGCGCCGCGCCGCGGCGGGCGAAGTGCCGGTCAGCCGCGCCGCCTCCGACAGCGTCAGGCGCTGCTGGCCCGCGCCGAACGCCTCGATGATCGCCAGCCCCTTCTGCAAGCCGGCCACCTGTTCGCGGTCCGGCGCCTGTCCACGCTTCATGTGAAGCCGCCCCGAGTGCCCCTCGCGTTGACCGTGCCGGCACGCATTCGCTAAACTCGACTGCGATAGCGAATTATCTTTCGCATATCGAAATTGCGTCAACGACCCGGCTGCTCGGCGACCGGGCCGCGTCGCGCGCCGCAGGCCGTTGCGCGACGCCACGCCAATCCTGGAGGAGGCTCATGCGTAATCGCGTTCGTGTTCCGCTGATGCTGGCGATCGCTTCATTCGCCGCCGGCAGCTGGCTGCCGGCAGCGGCCCAGACCGCCGAATCGTTTCCGTCGCGCACGGTTCGGATCATCGTGCCGTTCCCGGCCGGCGGCACCGCCGACGTGCTGCCACGGATCGTCGGCGACAAGCTGAGCACGATGTGGGGCCAGCCGGTGATCGTCGAGAACCGGCCCGGCGCCGGCGGCAACATCGGCGCCGATGCGGTGTCGCGATCGGATCCGGACGGCCACACGCTGCTGTCGAGCCCGCCGGGGCCGCTGGCGATCAACCAGAACCTGTACAAGAAG
>DATLGW010000423.1:0-1572 GCA_035540315.1 Burkholderiaceae bacterium
GGTCAGTTACAACAGCCTTGCCAGCTATGCGCAGTCGTTGAACCGCGCATTGACCGAGCCTTATCCGGCATACGAAGCGATCGGCCTGCGCGACGGGCAGGGTACCTATCGCCAGCTGTCGACGACGCTGCTGCAGATCGAGAACGAGTTCTACGGAACGATCCGGCCCAAGCGCCGGGTCAAGCCGGGGGAACGGCCGCTGCGCGCCCTCGGCGAGCGCGGCGTCGAATACGTCGAGGTCCGCTGTCTGGACGTCGATCCGTTCTTCCCGGTCGGCATCGACCAGACGACGCTGCATTTCCTGGACGTCTTCCTGCTGCACTGTCTGCTTGCGCAAAGTCCCGACGATACGCCCGAGGAGATCGCGCAGATGTCGCGCAACCAGCATCGGGTCGCGTTGCGGGGCCGCGAGCCGCAACTGCAGCTTCAGCGGGGCGACCAGTCGCTGACGCTGACGCAGTGGGGCAGCGAGCTGGTCGATGCGCTGTCGCCGATCGCCGATGCGCTCGATGCCGCCCGCGGCGGCTCCCGCCATCGGGATGCGGTGGTCGCGGCCCGCGCGGCGCTGGCCGAGCCGTCGGCGGCGCCTTCGGCGCGGGTGCTGCAGGCGATGGCGCGGGACCACCGCAATTCGTACGCCGAATTCGCGCTGGCGTGGTCGGTCCGGCACCGCGACGCGCTGCGCGCGCTTGCGCTGGATCCGCAGGTGGAGCGGCGATTCGAGGAGCTGGCGGCCGACTCGATTTCGGCGCAACGGCAGATCGAGGCCGCCGACGGCATGACGTTCGAAGCATATCGGCACAAGTACCTGTCGCAGGACCTGATGAGCGGCGATCAGCTGCAGCCGCAGGCCGACGCCGCGCGATGATCGGGTTGCTCGGGCTGCTGGCTGCGCTCGGGCTGCTGATTTTCTTCGCGTACCGCGGCGTCAGCGTGCTGCTGCTGGCGCCGGCGATGGCGCTGCTGGCGGCGCTCGCGTCGGGCGCGCCGCTGCTCGCGTCGTACACGCAGGTGTTCATGGCGTCGACCGGCAGCTTCATCGTCAGCTATTTCCCGCTGTTCCTGCTGGGCGCAGTGTTCGGCAAGCTGATGGAGGACAGCGGCGCAGCCGAGGCGATTGCCGACGGCATCGTGCGCCGCCTGGGGGGCGATCGCGCGATGCTGTCGGTCGTGCTGTCGTGCGCGGTGCTCACGTACGGCGGCGTGTCGCTGTTCGTCGTCGCGTTCGCCGTGTACCCGATCGCTGCCGCGCTGTTCCGCCAGGCAGGCATTCCGAAGCGGCTGATCCCGGCGACGATCGCGCTGGGCGCGTTCACGTTCACGATGACTGCGCTTCCCGGTACTCCGGCGATTCAGAATGCGATCCCGATGCCGTTCTTCGGCACCACGCCGTTCGCCGCGCCGCTGCTCGGAATCATCACGGCGCTCGTGATGTTCGGGCTCGGCCAGGGCTGGCTGCAGCGGCGCGCGCTGCGGGCACGTGCTGCCGGCGAGGGCTACGGCGATCATCCGGACGAGCCGGTGCGCTTCGACAAGACGCTGCGCGAGCTCGGCGCGGGAGAGGGTTTCGAC
>DATLGW010000424.1:0-3115 GCA_035540315.1 Burkholderiaceae bacterium
GCGCGAGATCAGCTTGCTGATCATCCGGCGCGCCGGGCGTGCGGCGGATCGAACGGGGGCCGGCCCACCCGCGATGCGGTGCCGGCGACGAGGAGGAGGTCGTGCTGCATCGGGGCCGATTCTATCGGTCGCGGCATCGCCGGTCCAAATCCGCAGGCGCGACCAGGGCGCAGCAGCGGCGGCGACCGCTACCGCTCGCCGGGGTCGCCGGCCAGCTGCAGCTGCAGGAATTCGCGCAGCAGCGGCAGCGTCAGCGCGCGCTTGCGCTGCAGCGCGAACCGATCGAGCGCGTCGATCGTCGCGCGCAGCGATCCCATGTCGCGGCGCGCGTGCGTCAGCAGGTAGTCGATGACGTCGGGGCTGGCGGCAAGCCCGCGTTCGTTCACGGTGCGCCACAGCGCCTCGGCGCGCTCGGCGTCGTTCAGCGGCTGCAGTTGCAGCACCAGTCCCCAGCCGAGCCGCGTGCGCAGCTCCGGCGACAGCGGCAGCGCGGCCGGCGGCGCGCTGCCGCCGGCGAGCAGCGCGGCGCGCGGATTCGCCTGAATCGCGTTGAACAGGTGGAATCCCGCCTGCTGCCGGGTTGCGTCGAGTCCGTCGCAGTCGTCGAGCGTCCACAGCCGGACCGCCGGATCGAAGCCGAACGCGTCGAGCGCCGCCAGCGGGCACAGCGCGCGCGAAACCTGTCCGTGCCCGCCCGCAGCGCGCCGGGCGGCCTGCAGCAGATGGCTGCGGCCGCTTCCCGGCGTTCCCCACAGGTAGACGAAGCGGTCGCGCCGGTCCCCGCCTGCGATCCGGCGCAGCGCGTCGCAGGCCTCGCCGTTGGCGCCGGGAACGAAGTTCTCGAAGCTCGGCGGCGGCGGCGGGCCCAGGTCGAGCGCGAGCTGGCCGGTCATTGCGGTTGCCGGTGCAGCTCGCTGGCGAGATAGGCCCGGCGAAGGCGGCGCAGCCCGACCGCGACCGCGGCGGCCATCGGCAGCGCCAGCAGCACGCCGACGAAGCCGAACAGGTAGCCGAACGCGAGCAGCGCCAGGATCACCGCCAGCGGGTGCAGGCCGATGCGCTCGCCGACCAGCACCGGCGTCAGGAACAGGCTCTCGAGCAGCTGGCCAAGGCCGTAGACGATCGCGACCGCAACGGCGCCGTACAGCGGGCCGAGCTGCAGCATGCCCGACACCAGCGCCAGCAGCGCTGCGAACGCGAAGCCCAGGTAAGGGACGAATGCGAGCGCGCCGCTGACCACGCCGATCGGCAGCCACAAGTCGAAGCCCGCAATGGCCAGCCCGATCGAGTAGAAAGCGGCGAGCGCGCCCATCACCAGCAGCTGCCCGTGCAGATACTGCCCGAGCAGCGTGTCGATCTCGTGCAGCGCGTCCAGCGTCTGCGCCCGCCACCGCAGCGGCAGCAGCGCCCGCAGCTCGGCCAGCAGCCGCGGCCAATCGAGCAGCAGGTAGAACAGCACCACCGGCACCAGCAGCGCGACTCCCAGCACCTGCACCGTCGCGGCCCAGCCGGTGCGCACGTAGCCGAACAGCGCGACGGCCACCGCTTCGCCGCTGTCGGCCAGCGCCTGCGTTGCCCATTCGCGCACGGCGGCGGCATCCAGGCGCAGCGGCACGCCCAGCAGCGCCTCGAGCCGCGGCAGGTAATCGCTGCTCAGGCTGGCGAGCAGGTCGGGCAGCCGCAGGCGGATCAGCGCCGTCTCCTTCTGAACGATCGGCACCAGCAGCAGCGCGAAACCGACCAGCACCGCGAACGCGAGCGTCATCACCGCGATCACCGCGACCACGCGCGGCAGTCCCCGCCGCTGCAGGCGCTCCACCGGCGGCGCCAGGATGTAGGCGAGGATCGCGCCGGCGACGAACGGCGCCAGCACCGGCCCCAGCGCGAGCAGCGCCGCCAGCAGCACGATGGCCACCGCGGCCCACAGCAGCGCCTGCCGCGACGAGGGTGGGGATATCAAGGGAGCGATGGCCGGCAGAATACAATGTCGAGCTTTGTCATTGTATCGGCCAGTCCGGCCTCCACCATGTCCCGCAAGCCGACCGACCCCCTGTCCTATCGCGATGCCGGCGTCGACATCGATGCCGGCGATGCGCTGGTCGAGCGGATCAAGCCGCTGGCGCGACGCACGCTGCGCGACGGCGTGCTGGCCGGAATCGGCGGCTTCGGCGCGCTGTTCGAGCTGCCGCGCGGCTTCCGCGAGCCGGTCCTGGTCACCGGGACCGACGGCGTGGGCACGAAGCTGAAGCTCGCGTTCGCGCTGAACCGCCACGACACGGTCGGCATCGACCTGGTCGCGATGAGCGTGAACGACATCCTGGTCCAGGGCGCCGAACCGCTGTTCTTCCTCGATTACTTCGCGTGCGGCCGGCTCGACGTCGAGACCGCCGCGCAGGTCGTCGGCGGCATTGCCGCCGGCTGCGAGCAGGCCGGCTGCGCGCTGATCGGCGGCGAGACCGCAGAGATGCCCGACATGTATGCCGACGGCGAATACGACCTGGCCGGCTTCGCGGTCGGTGCGGTCGAAAAGAGCCGGATCATCGACGGGAGCACGATCCGGCCCGGCGACGCGGTGCTGGGGCTGGCCTCGAGCGGCGCGCATTCGAACGGGTATTCGCTGATCCGGCGCATCCTGCAGCAGGCGGTTGGCGGCCTCGACGCCGCATCGCTGCAGCGGCATCGGCTGCCGGACGGCGTCGCGCTCGCCGATGCATTGATCGCGCCGACCCGGATCTACGTCAAGCCGGTGCTGCAGCTGCTCGAACGGGTGGCGGTGAAGGGCATCGCGCACATCACCGGGGGCGGGCTGCTCGAGAACGTGCCGCGGATCCTGCCGCCGCAGTGCGCGGCGGTGCTGCGGCGGCAGGCGTGGCCACGGCCGCCGCTGTTCGACTGGCTGCAGCAGCACGGGCCGGTCGACGGTGCCGAAATGCACCGGGTCTTCAACTGCGGCATCGGCCTGGTCCTGGTCGTCGCGCCGGCCGATGCCGAGGCTGCGCTCGCGCAGTTGCACGCCGCCGGCGAGACCGCCTGGCGGATCGGCGAGATCGTGGAGCGTCCCGAAGGGTCCGCCGCGACCCGGGTGCAGTGAGCTCGCCCGCGCGCGTTGCGGCGG
>DATLGW010000425.1:0-3075 GCA_035540315.1 Burkholderiaceae bacterium
ACCCGAAGCTGCTCGAGCCGACTGGCGACCTGCGGCAGCTTCGCCGCCATCAGCCGCTCGAGCAGCTTCGGGTCGCGCCAGAACGCCGCGAACGCCGCATCGAACAGCGGCTGCTGATCCGGCTGGTCGATCAGCACGCACGACAGCGCCGCGTGCACGCGGTCGCGCCGCTCGAAGCCGACCAGCTCGAGCGCACGCAATGCCGCCAGCGTGCGCTCGGTCCCCACCGGCAAGCCGGCATGGCGAAGGACCCGCGCAAAATGGACGACGTTCTCTGCGATTCGGCCTTGCATCGCGGCTGCCTGCCTCCAGCTGCGTGTGTCAGAGCGACTTGGCGGCGCTCATCTCGTCGAGCAGGCGCTGGGCATCGCCGCCCGTCATTCGATCGACGTCTTCCTGGTATTTCAGCAGCGCGCCCAGCGTTGCGCGGACCGCGGCCGGTTCCAGCGACATCACGTTCAGCGCGACCAGTGCATTGGTCCAATCGATCGTCTCGGCGACGCCCGGCGGTTTGAACAAGTCGAGACTGCGGCTGCGCTGCACGAAACCGACCACGCTTGCCGCCAGCCGCTCGCTGGCTCCGGGCGCCTTGCGCCGCACGATCTCGAGCTCGCGCGCCGCGTCGGGAAAGTCGACCCAGTGATACAGGCAGCGGCGCTTCAACGCGTCGCGAATCTCGCGCGTGCGGTTCGACGTGATCACCACGACCGGCGGGTGCTGCGCGCGGATCACGCCGAGCTCCGGAATCGACAGCTGGTACTCCGACAGCACCTCGAGCAGGAACGCCTCGAACGGCTCGTCGGCGCGATCGAGCTCGTCGATCAGCAGCACCGGCGAGACCGGTTGCGTGAGCGCCTGCAGCAGCGGGCGCTCGAGCAGCAGCTCGCGGCGATAGATGTCGCGCAGCAGGCGCTCCCGATCTGTTTCGTGCACGGCCTCGGCGAGCCGGATCTCCATCAGCTGGCGCCCGACGTTCCACTCGTACGCGGCCTGCTGGACGTCCAGCCCTTCGTAGCACTGCAGCCGAATCAGCCGCGTGTCCAGCGCCGCCGCGAGCGCCTTCGCCAGCTCCGTCTTGCCGACCCCGGCTTCGCCTTCGAGCAGCAACGGGCGCTGCATCCGCAGCGCCAGGAACACGACCGTTGCGAGCCGGTCGTCGCACAGGTAGTCCTGTGCGGCGAGGCGGCTCGCAACCTCGTCGACGCCGGCGATCGCCGCGCCGGCAACGGTTGCGGTCGCGCCGGCGATCGCCGCCGACGGTGCGCCCGGGTCGCCGGCGCCGTCAGCCGCCAATCGCGCGCTCCACCGCGCGACCCGCCATCACCGACACCATCGCCGCGCGATACTCCGCGCTGCCGTGCAGGTCGCCGTTCATGTCGGTCGCGGGGATCGTGCAATCGGCCGCCGCCTTGGGCCGGAAGTCGCGACCGAGCGCCTGCTCGATCGCGGTGGCGCGAAACACCGACGCCTTCGCGCCGGTGACCGCGACGCGTACGCCGCCCGCGGTCTTCGCAACGAACACCCCGACCAGCGCAAAGCGCGACGCAGGCTGCTCGAGCTTGGCATAGCCCGCCTGCTGCGGAACGGGGAACGACACCGACACGATCAGCTCGCCCGGTTGCAGCGCGGTCGAGAACAGGCCGGTGAAGAAATCGTCGGCTGCGATCGTGCGCCGGTCGGTCTTGACGGTCGCACCCAGCCCGACGACGGCCGCCGGATAGTCGGCGGCCGGATCGGCGTTCGCGATCGAGCCGCCGAGCGTGCCCATGTTGCGCACCATCGGATCGCCGATGCCCGCGGCGAGCGCCGCGAGCGCCGGAATCGCCTTCTTCACTTCGGCCGACTCCGCGACCTCCGCGTGACGCGTCATCGCGCCGATCGTCACCGACTTCGCATCGACGCTGACGCCGCGCAGCTGTGGAATCTCGCGAAGATCCACGAGTGCATCGGCGCTCGCCAGGCGCAGCTTCATCGCCTGCACCAGGCTCTGGCCTCCGGCCAGAAACCGCGTTTGCGCCCCGGCCGCGGCAACGGCCTGGCCGATCTCGGTCGGACGCTGGTACTGGAATGCGTACATGATCGTATTCTCCTCAAGCGGCTTGCCGCGCAGCGCGCCATACCCGCTCGCGCGTCGCGGGCATCGCCAGGTCGCGCACGCCGAGCGCGTCGGTGATCGCATTGATCAGCGCCGGCGGCGCGCCGATCGCGCCGGCCTCGCCGCAGCCTTTGACCCCCAGCGGATTGTGCGTGCAGGGGGTTTCGCAGGTGTCGACCTGGATACTTGGCAGATCGCTCGCCCGCGGCAGCACGTAATCGAGCATCGAGCCGGTCAGCAGCTGCCCAGAGTCGCGGTCGTAGACACAGCCCTCCAGCAAAGCCTGGCCGATCCCCTGCGCCACGCCCCCGTGCACCTGGCCCTCGACGATCATCGGATTGATCAGCTTGCCGAAGTCGTCGACGGCGGTGAATGCACAGACGGTCGTATCGCCCGTCTGGGGGTCCACTTCGACTTCGCAGATGTGGGTTCCGGCGGGATAGGTGAAGTTCGGCGGATCGTAGAACGCGTTTTCCTCGAGGGCGGGTTCGATCTTGTCGAGCGGGTAGTTGTGCGGCACGTAGGCCGCGAGTGCGACCTGCGCGAACGGCAGCTTCCGGTCGGTGCCGATCACTCTGAACTCGCCGTTCGCGAATTCGACGTCACCCTCGGCCGTCTCGAGCAAGTGCGCCGCGATCTTCTTGCCCTTGGCGATCACCTTGTCGAGCGCCTTCACGATCGCGGTGCCGCCGACGGCGATCGATCGTGAGCCGGAGGTTCCGCCGCCGAATGCGATGCGACCCGTATCCCCCTGGACGATCTCGACCGACTCGATGGGGATGCCCAGCCTGTCCGCGACGACTTGTGCAAATGTCGTATGGTGGCTCTGGCCGTGCGAGAACGCGCCGCTGAAGACGGTGACCGTGCCGGTGGGATGCACACGCACGTGCGCGCCCTCGAAAAAGCCGGCGCGCGCGCCCAGCGCGCCGGCGACTTGCGACGGCGCCAGCCCGCACGCCTCGATGTAGCACGAATACCCG
>DATLGW010000426.1:0-3356 GCA_035540315.1 Burkholderiaceae bacterium
GCCGCGGACCGCGGCGCGGCGCGCCGGCCGCATAATGGGCGGCCCATCCATTCCGCTGCGCGCACGCCCATGTCCACGTTCCTGATATTCACGATCGTCGTCGTCATCGTGGCGATCATGATCCTGTACGCTGGGATCAAGATCGTGCCCCAGGGCGAGCAGTGGACCGTCGAGCGCTTCGGCCGCTACACGCAGACGCTGGAGTCGGGGCTGCGGCTGATCGTGCCGTTCGTCGACCGCATCGGGCGGCGGCTGAGCGTGATGGAGCAGGTGCTCGACGTGCCCGAGCAGACGGTGATCACGAAAGACAATGCCGCGGTCGTCGCCGACGGCGTGGTGTTCTTCCGGGTGCAGGACGCGGCGCGCGCGGCCTACCAGGTTCAGCACCTGCACGAGGCGATCGTGAACCTGACCACGACGAACCTGCGCAGCGTGATCGGCGCGATGGATCTGGACGATACGCTGTCGAAGCGCGCCGAGATCAACGAGGTGCTGATGAGCATCATCGACGAGGCGACGAATCCTTGGGGCGTGAAGATCATGCGAATCGAGATCCGCGATCTTCGGATGACCGCCGAGCTGCAGGCGGCGATGAACCTGCAGATGACCGCCGAGCGGCGGCGCCGCGCGATCGTCACCGAGGCCAACGGCGCGCGAGAAGCCGAGATCCTGAAGGCACAGGGCGAGCGCGAGGCGCAGATCCTGCGCGCGCAGGGGCTGCGCGAGGCGGCGTTTCTCGAGGCCGAGGCGCGCGAGCGCGCCGCCGAAGCCGATGCGCGCGCGACCACGGTCGTTTCCAAGGCGATCGCCGACGGCGACATCCAGGCGGTGCAGTTCTTCCTGGGTCAGAAATACGTCGAGGCGCTGCAGTCGATCGGCGCGTCGACGAATTCGAAGCTGGTGCTGATGCCGCTGGAAGCCGCCGGGATCACCGGCGCGATCGGCGGCATCGCAGAGCTGGTCAAGGATACGGGTCTGCGCCGCCCGACGGGACAGGCTGCGGCCGGCAGCGGGGACTGGGGCGGTTCGGCTCGATGACCGGCCTGCTCGCGCAACAGCTGAGCAGCCCCTGGCTGTGGCTGATCCTGGGCGCGGTCCTGGCGGCGCTCGAGATCGTCGCGCCCGGCGTGTACCTGCTGTGGATCGGGTTGGGCGCGATCATCGTCGGCCTGTCGCTCGCAGTCGCGCCCGAATTGCCGCTGTCCTGGCAGGCGCTGATCTTCGCGGTCGCGATGCTCGGATCGCTCAGCCTGGGCTTCTGGCTGCAGCGCCGCAGCCGCCCGCCCGCGCAGCACGACCTGCTGAACAAGGAGACTCAGCAACTGGTGGGGCGGCGGTTCAGGGCGATCACCGACTTCGAGCTGGGTCGCGGCCGCATCGAGGTCGGCGATACCAGCTACGCGGCCGTCAGCGTCGAGCCGATCCGAGCCGGCGAGACGGTCGAGGTGATTGCGATCGAGGACGATCGGCCCAGGGTGGTGCGCGCCGGCGCCGCGCCGGATCGCTGACAGCCGCGCCCGGCGAGGTGCGAGTGCAATCGATCATTTCGGTGTCGGGACTGAGCAAGACGTACGCATCGGGCTTTCGCGCGCTCAGCCACATCGATCTGCAGATCCGTGCCGGCGAGATATTCGCGCTGCTCGGCCCGAACGGCGCCGGCAAGACGACGCTGATCAGCATCGTCTGCGGCATCGTGACTCCCAGCGCAGGCACGGTGCTGGCCGACGGCCACGACATCGTGCGCGATTACCGCGCCGCGCGCGCGAAGATCGGCCTGGTTCCGCAGGAGCTGGCGACCGACGCGTTCGTCAGCGTATGGGATTCTGTGTCGTTCAGCCGCGGGCTTTTCGGCAAGCCGCCGAATCCCGGCCACATCGAGAAGCTGCTGCGCGATCTGTCGCTGTGGGACAAGAAGGACGTCAGCATCCGGATGCTGTCGGGCGGCATGAAGCGGCGGGTGATGATCGCCAAGGCGCTCAGTCACGAACCCAAGATCCTGTTCCTCGACGAGCCGACTGCGGGCGTCGACGTCGAGTTGCGCCGCGACATGTGGCAGATGGTGCGGGGGTTGCGCGACCAGGGGGTGACGATCATCCTGACGACGCACTACATCGAGGAAGCCGAGCAGATGGCCGACCGGATCGGCGTGATCAGCAAAGGCGAACTGATCCTGGTCGAGGACAAGTCGGCACTGATGACGAAGCTCGGCAAGCGGCAGCTGATCCTGCAGCTGCAGTCGCCGCTGGCCGCGGTTCCGGCGGCGCTGTCGGACGAACCGCTGGCGCTGTCGAACGACGGCATGCAGCTGGAGTACACGTTCGACGCGCAGGCGCGCCACACCGGCATTGCGGAGGTGCTCAAGCGCCTGGCCGAACACGGGATCGAGTTCCGGGATCTGCAGACGGTCGAGAGCTCGCTGGAGGACATCTTCGTCGGTCTCGTGAGCGAGCGCCAATGAACGTCCACTCGATCAGCGCGATCTATCGGTTCGAGATGAAGCGGATGCGGCGCACGCTGCTGCAGAGCGTGGCCGCACCGGTCATCACGACGTCGCTGTACTTCATCGTGTTCGGCTCGGCGATCGGCGGGCGGATCACCGAGATCGACGGCATTCCCTACGGCGCATTCATCGTGCCGGGGTTGATCATGCTGGCGATCCTGACAGAGAGCCTGTCGAACGCGTCGTTCGGCATCTACCTGCCGAAGTTCACCGGCACGATCTATGAGCTGCTGTCGGCGCCGGTGTCGCCGCCGGAGATCCTGATCGGCTTCGTCGGCGCCGCCGCGACCAAGTCGGTGATCCTGGCCGCGCTGATGCTGGTCACAGCGCGCTTCTTCGTCGACTACTCGATCCTGCATCCGGCGTACATGATCGCGTTCCTGCTGCTCACGTCGATCACTTTCAGCCTGTTCGGCTTCGTGATCGGCATCTGGGCCGACGGTTTCGAGAAGCTGCAGCTGGTGCCGGTGATGATCGTCACGCCGCTGGCGTTCCTGGGCGGCAGCTTCTATTCGATCCACATGCTGCCGCCGGCATGGCAGACGGTGTCGCTGCTGAATCCGGTGGTCTATCTGGTCAGCGGCTTTCGCTGGAGCTTCTACGGCGTGGGCGACGTGCCGGTTGCGGTCAGCCTGGCGATGATCGCGCTGTTCCTGCTGGTGTGCGTCGCGCTCGTGTGGCTGATTTTCCGCACCGGCTACAAGCTGAAGTCCTGAGGCGACGCCGCAGTCACGTCGGATCCTCGTAGACGGTGAGGTCACGGCCCGCCCATTCCGAAAGGCGCTGCGCCAGCGCGAGCAGATCCGCATGGAAGAAGTTCGCCTGCACGACGATCCGTCCGCGGTCGGTATCGAGC
>DATLGW010000427.1:0-3456 GCA_035540315.1 Burkholderiaceae bacterium
CACCGACACCGCGAGCGCCGGCGCCGTGATCGCGCGCTCGGCGCCGATCGCCGCCGACGGCGTCTGCGCGAGCCGCACCAGGTTGCCGATCACGTGGTGCAGCGAGCACAGCCACAGCGTCGCGTCCGGGCCGACCGGGCACCGGTAATCGCGGCCGGACAGCGGCTCGCGGATCAGATCGCTGTTGAAGCCGGACAACGCGCCGTTCGCGAGCGGCGGGCGCACGACGACGCCGGGCAGGCGCAAAACTCGGCCGTCGATGAAGCCGCGGCGCGTGTAGTCGTCGATCAGCACCTCGCAGGCGCGCTTGTGCGCGCCGTAGCTGAGCGCCGGTCGCGGCGCGGTCGAATCGTCGATCCGCGGCGGCAGCGGCGGACCGAACACCGCGATCGAGCTCGCATAGACGAACGTCGGAACCGGCCCGCCGGCGACGACCTGGCGGCGGCAGCACTCGAGCAACCCGATCGTCGCATCGAGGTTCACCCGTTTGCCGAGCAGGAAATCGGCCTCGGCCGCTCCGCTGACCACGCCCGCGAGGTGGAACACGGTGCCGACCGGCTGCTCGAACAGGCGTGCGAGCACCCGCGGCCCGTCGATTTCGCCGCCGACGAAATCGTGCGGCGGCGGCTCGAGCCCCGGCTGCGGCGGGACGCGATCGGTCAGCCGCAGCGGCATCGCTGCGGCTTCTTCGCGCAGCGCTCGCGTCAGCGCGCTGCCGATGTAGCCGGCTGCGCCGGTGACGATGCAGGCGGCTGCGTTCGCAGCCTGCGGATCGGCGGGTGGTTGCGGTCGCTCGTTCATGCGCGCTTGGGTGTCGGAGGCTCGTCGGGAGTCAGCCGATCGCGTCCGGCCAGCTGCGGGAACCATCGGATCCACAGCACGACGATCGCCAGCGTGCCGAGCCCGCCGACGACCACCGACGGTACCACGCCGATCAGCGCCGCTGTGACTCCGGCGCGAAACTCGCCGATCTGGTTCGATGCGCCGATGAACAGCGAATTGACTGCACCGACGCGACCGCGCATGCGGTCCGGCGTCTCCAGCTGCACCAGCGACATCCGGATCACGACGCTGACCATGTCGGCCGCGCCCGACAGCGCGAGCGCCGCCAGCGACAGCGCAAGCGACCGCGACACCGCGAACACGAGCATCGCGAAACCGAAGACCGCGACCGCGCCGAACAGCAGCCGCCCCACGCGCCGTTCGAGCGTGCGGTTCGCCAGCCATAACGCGACCGCGAGCGCGCCGACCGCCGGCGCCGACCGCAACAGGCCCAGCCCCCATGGGCCGGTCTCGAGGATGTCGCGGGCGTAGATCGGCAGCAGCGCGGTCGCCCCGCCCAGCAGCACCGCGAACATGTCGAGCGAGATCGCGCCCAGCAGGATCGGATGCCGCCGGATGAAGCCGATGCCCGCGAACGTGTACTCGAGCGTGATCTTCGGCGGCGAACCGCTGCGGCGATCGCGGATTCCGATCATCATTGCCGCCGCCGCGACGAACAGCAGCGCACTCGTCGAGTAGACGACCTGCGGGCCGGCGACGTACAGGAACCCGCCGATCGCGGGACCGATGATCGTCGCGCCCTGATGCGCCGAACTCGACAGCGCGATGCCGCGCGACAGGATCTGCGGCGGCAACAGCGCGGGCAGCAGCGCCTGCGCGGCGGGCATCTCGAACGCGCGCGCGACGCCGATCACGAACGCGAACGCGAAGATCAGCTCGCGGCTCGCCCAGCCGCCGAAGCTCGCCCACGCCAGCAAGCCGACCGCGACCGCCTCGGTCGTGCGAAACGCCATCAGGATCGAACGGCGGTTGAAGCGGTCGGCGACCGGCCCGGCGACGAACAGCAGCAGCATGGCCGGCGCGAACTGCACCAGCCCGAGCAGCCCGAGATCGAGCGGGTCCTCGGTCAGCGAGTACAGCTGCCAGCCGACGCCGACGATGTGGATCTGCGTGGCCAGCGTCGCGGCCAGGCGGGCGAACCAGTACAGCGCGAACTGGGGATGCGACAGCGGGCCGCGGAGGTTCGAAGTCATCGGTCGGTTGCGATCCACGTTCAGCGGACGCTGCCGATCGACCGATGACGGCCGCTGGCACGGCGCTTGCTGAAGCAGCGTTCTCGTGGATATTCTGCGCCATTACTGGACGAAACTGCAGGCGAGCCTGCTGCTCGTCCCGTTGCTGATGAGCGTCGTCGCGATCGCCGCGGCCACGCTGCTGATCGATTCCCGCATGCTCGCCCGACCGCTGCCGGAGTGGCTGCACACCGGCAGCGCGTCCGCCGCGCGCGATCTGCTCAACGCGCTGCTCGGCGGCATGATCGCGATGTTCTCGCTGGTGCTGTCGATCACGATCGTCGTGCTGACGGTCGCAGCGTCGCAGATCGGCTCACGGCTGATCCGCAGCTTCCTCGACGATCGCGCAACGCAATTCGTGATCGGACTGTTCCTCGCGACGCTGCTGTACCTGCTGTCGGTGTTGCCGGCCATCGACGAGCGCGAATTCGCGCCGGTTCCGCACCTGGCGATTGCAGTCGCGACCGGCCTGTGCGCGATCTGCCTGCTGGCGCTGTTGTACTACGTCAACAAGCTCGCCCATTCGATCGTGTTCGATCATGCAGCCAGCCGCGTCGCCCACGACATCCGGCGGACCTGCGCGGTGCTGCACGACCGGTGCGACGAAGATGCGACGCCCGCACCCGACGCGGAACGCGACGTCCAGGCCGCTTTTCGCGCCGCCTGCGCGTTCCCGATCGGGGACAGCGGCTACGTGCAGAGCATCTCGTACGCCAGCCTGGTCGAGCTTGCGCGCCGACTCGACGTCGTGATCCGACTCGACGTGCGACCGGGACAGTGGGTGAACGCCGAGACCGTGTGCATTGCGGCTTCGCAGCCGCTGCCCGAGCGCGCGAGACGGCAGGTCCGCAACGGCATCATCGTCGGATCCGAGCGCACGCCGACGCAGGACGTGGAATACGGTCTGCAGCGGCTGGTCGAGATGGCAGTGCGTGCGCTGTCTCCCGGCGTCAACGACGTGTTCACCGCACTCGCTGCGGTCGACAATCTGGGCGCGTCGGTCGCGTTCGTGTTCGCGCGGCCGCCGCAGACCCGAGTGCTGCGCGATGCGGACGGCGGCGCGCGCGTGATCCGCGACGTCAGCACGCCGTCAGGGATTCTGGAAGCCGCGTTCAACCAGATTCGCCAGGCCGGCGCCGCGATGCCGGCCGTCAGCATCCGCCTGCTCGATGCGCTCGGGCGGCTCGCGACGAACATCCGCTCGGAGGAGCAGCGTGACGCGACGCTGCAGCAGATCGAGGCGGTGTACGAATCCGCGCGGTGCGATGCGATGATCCGAATGGATGCGCAGGCCGTCGTGCGGCGCTATCGGGACGCACTCGCGTGCGTGCGTGGCGCGTTGACGCCCGAACCGCGTTGACGCCCGAACCGCGTTGACGCC
>DATLGW010000428.1:0-5273 GCA_035540315.1 Burkholderiaceae bacterium
GTCGCGGTCGCGGCGCTCATCTGCATCAACCCCGGGCGAGGATGCTCATCACGGCCATGCGGACCGCGATTCCGAACGTGACCTGCTTCAGGATCACCGACTGCGCGCCGTCGGCGACTGCCGAGTCGATCTCGACGCCGCGGTTCATCGGGCCGGGATGCATGACGATCGCATCGGGCTTGGCGAGCGCGAGCTTCTCGGCCGTCAGCCCGTAATGCTTGAAATACTCCTGCGCCGACGGCAGCAGCGCGCCGCGCATCCGCTCGTTCTGCAGCCGCAACATGATCACGACGTCGGCGTCGCGCAGCCCCTCGCGCATGTCGGTGAACACGCGCACGCCCATCTGCTCGAGCCCGGACGGCAGCAGCGTGTAGGGCGCGATCGCCCGCACCTCGGGCACGCCCAGCGTCGTCAGCGCATGGATGTCGGAGCGGGCCACGCGCGAATGCAGGATGTCGCCGACGACGGCCACGACCAGGTTCGAGAATCCGCCCTTCGCGTGGCGGATCGTGTACATGTCGAGCAGCCCCTGCGTCGGGTGCGCATGGCGGCCGTCGCCGGCATTGATCACGTGCACGTCGGGCCCGACGTGCTGCGCGATCAGGAACGGAGCGCCGCTCTGCGCATGGCGCACGACGAACATGTCGGCGTGCATCGCCGCCAGGTTGTCGATCGTGTCGAGCAGCGACTCGCCTTTCGCCGTCGACGACACGTTGATGTTCAGGTTCACGACGTCGGCCGACAGCCTGGAGGCAGCGATCTCGAACGTGGTCCGGGTCCGGGTCGAGTTCTCGAAGAACAGGTTGAACACCGACTTGCCGCGCAGCAGCGGCACCTTCTTGACCTCGCGCTCGGACACGTCGAGGAACGACGACGCGGTGTCGAGGATGTGCTCGATCACCGCGCGCGGCAACCCCTCGATCGTCAGCAGGTGCCGCAGCTCCCCGTGCTCGTTCAGTTGCGGATGCCGCATCGATCGGACCCCGGAGCGCTTCGCTGCGTCAGTCGGAAGCGCCGCGCCGGTCGCTGCCGGTCTCGATCCGCAGCGACAGCCGCTTGCCGGCATCGTCGCGCTCGAGCACGAAGTTCGCATCCGACGGCAGCGGCAACACGCGCCCGACGTAGTCGGCCTGGATCGGCAGCTGCCGCCCGCCTCGATCCAGCAGCACCGCGAGCTCCACGCGCGCCGGCCGGCCGTGATCGAAGATCTCGTTGAGCGCCGCGCGCACCGTGCGGCCGGTGTACAGGATGTCGTCGACCAGCAGCAGGTCGGCGTCGTTGACGTCGAAGTCGATCCGCGTGCCCTTCATCGCCGCCGGCAGCCCGCGCTCGGCGTAGTCGTCGCGGTGGAACGCGCTGCTCAGGAATCCCAGCGGCGTACCCGGCGGCAGCTCCGCATGCAGCCGCTCGGCGATCCACGCGCCGCCGGTGTGGATGCCGATCAGCGCCGGGCGCCGCCGTTGCGCGGCCAGCCGCTCGAGCACCTGGTCGCGCAGCCGCGCGTAGATCGCCTCGGCATCGAGCTGGGGTTCGGTCGGTGCAGCGGATGCCATTCGATGTCGTCGTTTCGCGTTCGCTCAGCGGGGCGGCGCCGCCAGGTACTGCTGCAGGATCACCGCGGCGGCCATCGCGTCGTCGTCGCCGCCAGTCCCGATGATAGCCTGGGCCTCGTGGGTCGAATAGCGTTCGTCGATCTCGTGCACCGGCAGCCCGAAGCGGCCGTTCAGCTGCCGCGCGAAGCGCCGGCACCGGGCGGCGGTGCCGGCGAGCGCAGGATCGGCGTCCGAAGGCACGCCGACGACCAGCGCATCGGGCTGCCACGCTTCGATCAGCTGCGCGATCCGCGCGAACGCCGCCGCGCGCGGCGCCGCCGCAAAGCTCTCCAGCGGCCGCGCGGTGCCTGTCACCGAATTGCCGATCGCCGCGCCGATGCGTCGGGTGCCGAAATCGAACGCCAGCACCGTCTGCGGCGCCCGCATGCCGCCTCGCCGTTACGCGTGCCCCGCGGCCGAAGACAGGAACATCGGATCGATGCCGAGCAGCCGAAACGCGCGCGGCAAGCGCTCGCTGGCCGGGGTGTCGAAGATCACCGCCGGATCGGCCGGCACCGTCAGCCAGGCGTTGCGCGCGATCTCGTCCTCGAGCTGCCCCGGCCCCCAGCCGGCATAGCCGAGCGTCACCAGCAGCTTGCGCGGACCGTTGCCGGTCGCGACAGCTTCCAGCACGTCCTTCGACGACGTCAGCCCGATCGTTTCGCCGACGACGACGGTGGAGTTCCACGCGCCGATCGGCTCGTGCAGCACGAATCCGCGATCGGTCTGAACCGGCCCGCCGAAGAACACCGGCGAAGCGCCGAGCGGCGCGATCTCCAGCTTCAGGTCGATGCGCTCGAACAGCGACTGCAGCGTCAGCTCGGTGGGCCGGTTGATCACCAGCCCGAGCGCGCCCTTTGGGCTGTGCTCGGCGATGTAGACGACGGCACCGCCGAAATTCGGATCGGCCATCGAAGGCATCGCGAGCAGGAAATACCCGCTCAGGTTCGAAGCAAAGAACTCGGATTGCATGCGGCCATTGTACGGCCCGGGTTGCACCGGCACAATCGAAGCGGCCGCCGTCCGTCGCCGCCCGGTGACGCCTTGACGCAGCGCTCGCGGCGTATCGCCGCGGGACCGGCTCAGGCGGTCGCGCGCCGCGCCGCGAGCAGCATGCGCAGCTCGCGCAACAGCGCTTCCTCCGAGTAAGGCTTGCCGAGATAGACGTCGACGCCGAGCGACATCGCGTGATTGCGGTGCTTGTCGGCAGTGCGCGACGTGATCATGATGATCGGCACCGCCGCAGTGCGCGGCTCGGCGCGCAGGTTGCGCGTCAGATCGAAGCCGTCCATCCGCGGCATCTCGATGTCGAGCAGGAACGCGTCCGGCGTGAAATCCTGCAGCTGGCGCAGCGCATCGACGCCGTCCTTCGCGAGCACGACCTGATAACCCTCGCGCGCGAGCAGCCGCTGCGTGAACTTGCGCACCGTCACCGAATCGTCGACGACCATCACGGTCGGCTGCACCGGAATCTGCGTCGGCGCGAAGCTGGCGGTTGCGCCCTCGCCGGCCTGCTGGCTCGGACGCGTCAGCGCGATCTGCACCGGATTGACGATCAGCACGATGTCGCCGTTGCCCAGCACGGTGGCGCCGGCGATGCCGACCAGCCGCGCCAGCTGCGGGCCGACGTGCTTGACCACCACTTCCTGGTTCGGCGACACCTGATCGACGTGCAGCGCGATGCGCTGGTTGCCCGAGCGCAGCACGAGCACCGGCGAATGGCGCTGCGCGACCGGAGTCGCGTCGGCGAGCTCGAGCAGGCTGCCGAAGTAATACAGCGGCACCTGCTGGCCCTGCCACTCGATCGCGTGCGCATCGTACGCGGCAGCGAGCGTCTCGGGCTTGAGCTGCAGCACCTGCTCGACCAGCGCCGACGGCACCGCGAACCGCGCGGCCGACACCGTCAGCAGCACGACCTGCGCGACCGCGAGCGACACCGGCAGGTGGACGGTGAAGCGGGTACCTCGACCGCGCTGCGATTCGATGTCGATCCGACCGCCCATCGCGGCGACCTCGGCGCGCACCGCGTCCATGCCGACGCCGCGTCCGGCGAGCGCGGTCACCTCGGTCGCGGTCGTGAATCCCGGCATGAAGATCAGCTGCGCGAGCTCGCGCTCGGCCGGCAGCTCGCGCGGATCGATCAGCCCGCGCTCGAGCGCGCGCGCACGGATCCGCTCGTAATCGAGCCCGGCGCCGTCGTCGCTGAACGTCAGCGTCACCTCGTTGCCCTCGAGCCGGACCTCCAGCGTCACGTCGCCGGTCTCGGCCTTGCCGCAGGCAACGCGCTGCTCGCGCGACTCGATGCCGTGCACGACCGCGTTGCGCAGCAGATGCTCGATCGGACCGGCCATCCGCTCGAGCACGCCGCGGTCGATCTCGGAGCTTGCGCCCTTCAGGTCCAGGTTGACTCGCTTGTCGAGCTCCTTTGCAGCCTGCCGCACGACCCGGTACAGCCGATCGGCGATCGTCGAGAACTGCACCATCCGCACGCGCATCAGGTTCTGCTGCAGGTCGCGCGTGACCTGTCCCTGGCGCGACAGGTCGTGCGACGCCTCCTCGAGGCTGCGCATCGCGTTCTGCTGCACCGTCGACACGTCGCTGACCGACTCGGCCAGCATCCGCGTGAGCTCCTGGAACCGCGTATAGCGATCGAACTCGAGCGGATCGAAGCGCGCATCCGGCTCCCGGGTGCGCGTTTCGTGCGCCTGGATCTGCGTGTCCGCCTGCAGCTCGATCTCGCGCAGCTGCGAGCGCAACCGCATCACGTTCTCGTTCAGATCCCCCAGCGCCTGGCGGATCGTCGCCAGCTCGTTCTCCAGCCGCGCGCGCGCGATCGACACCTCGCCGGCTTCGTTGACCAGCTTGTCGAGCAGATCGGCCCGCACGCGGATCATCGAACCGGCGCTGGCGCCGGCGGCCGCAAGCGGCGCGCCGGCACCGGCGAATTCAGTCTCGTCGCCGGCCGCGTCGGATCCGGCCGGCGCATCGTCGCGCGCTTCGGCAACTGCGTCGGCGCCCGATACCGGCCGCTGCGCTGCGGCCGCGGCGCTGGGATCCTTCAGCGCGTCGAACAGCGCCAGCACCTGGTCGTGCCGCGCGATCAGGTCCTCGATCAGCGCCGGCGAGACCCGCGGCAAAGCGAGCGCCGCCTCGACCCGCGTCTCCATTTCGTGCACCAGCTGGCCCAGCCGCATCGCGCCGGCCATCCGCGCGCTGCCCTTGACCGTGTGCAGCTGGCGCATCAGCGCCGCCGGCAGCGCCGGATCCGACGGCTCCTGCGCCCACTGCCTCAGACCGTCGCCGATCAGCGGCAGGTAATCGTCGGCCTCGTGCACGAACACCGGACCGAGCTCCGGATCGAGCTCGTCGCTCAGCGCTGCGACCGGATCGTCGGTGACGACGGTCGCCGCCGCGTCGAGCGGCGCGTCTTCGGCAGCCTCGGGCTGCAGCGTCGCGCCCGGATCGCGACCTGCCCGGGTCGCGTCCGGTGCCGGCGCCAGCGGCCGCGCGAGCAGCAGATCCGCCCAGCGCTGCGCCAGCGCATCGGCCTGCGCCAGCGCGCCCGGCTCCGGCTGCGGCTCGCGTCCGGCCGCGAACTGGTCGAGCATCGCGCGCATCCGCTCGACGATCTGCGCGAACGCGTCGATGTCCGGGCCCGCCAGCGGCTGCCCGCAACGCGCC
>DATLGW010000429.1:0-3655 GCA_035540315.1 Burkholderiaceae bacterium
ATCGAGTACTGCTGCCACCGCGTGTTCGCGCTGTACCGGCGCTACGACGAATACGCGGATCAGCAGGCACGCCGCGAATGGCGCGAGCTGCTGCCGGTGCCGCGCGATCGCTTCGGTGTCGGCGTGCTCGGGCTGGGCGTGCTCGGCAGCGCGATCGCCGGCACGCTGTCGGGCTTCGGCTACCGCGTCCGCGGCTTTGCGCGCACGCGGCACGAGCTGGCCGGCGTCGAGACCTTCGCCGGCGACGGCCAATGGCCGCAGTTCCTCGGCGGCTGCCAGGTGCTGATCGTGGTCGCGCCGCTGACGCCGCAGACCCAGAACCTGCTCGATCGGCGCAGCCTGTCGATGCTGCCGCGCGGCGCGCACCTGATCAACGTCGCGCGCGGCGGGCTGATCGTCGACCAGGACCTGCTCGCGCTGCTCGACGAAGGCCACCTCGGCGGCGCGACGCTCGACGTGTTCCGCACCGAGCCGCTGCCGGCCGACCACCGGTTCTGGTCGCACCCTAGAATACGGATCACGCCGCACATCGCGGCGGTGACGCTGGTCGAGGAGGCTGCGTCGCAGGTCGCGCGCCAGATCGACCAGCTCGAGCGCGGCGAGCGCCCGACGGGCCTGGTCGACCGGCAGCGCGGTTACTGATCGCGACGGCGGTCCGATCGACGTTTGCAGGAGGCACTCCAGATGTCAGCTTCGCAGTCATCGCTGCCACGCCGCGTGAAGCTGGTCGAGGTCGGCCCGCGCGACGGACTGCAGAACGAGAAGCAGACGATTGCGACCGACGTGAAGGTCGAGCTGTGCGACCGGCTGACGGCCGCCGGTCTGCCCAACATCGAGGCCGCGTCGTTCGTGTCGCCGAAATGGGTGCCGCAGATGGCCGACTCGCTCGAGGTCATGCGTCGGATCCGGCGCAAGCCGGGCGTCATCTATTCGGCGCTGACGCCGAACCTCAAGGGGTTCGAGGCGGCGCTCGAAGCGCGCGCCGACGAGGTCGTGATCTTCGGCGCCGCATCCGAGGCATTCTCGCAGCGGAACATCAACTGCTCGATCGCGGAATCGATTGCGCGTTTCGAGCCGGTCGCACGCGCGGCCAAGGACGCCGGTCTGCGGCTGCGCGGCGCGGTGTCGTGCGCGCTCGGCTGCCCGTACCAGGGCGAAGTCCCGCCGGAATCGGTCGTCGACGTCGTCGAGCGCTTCGCGGCGCTCGGCTGCGACGAGATCGACATCGCCGACACGATCGGCGTCGGCACGCCAGGGCACGTGCAGACCGTGTTCGAAGCCGCGGCCCGGGTGTTCCCGATCGAGCGGCTGTCCGGCCATTTCCACGACACCTACGGGCAGGCGATCGCGAACATCGTCGCTTGCCTGCAGGTGGGCGTGTCGATCATCCATTCGTCGATTGCCGGCCTCGGCGGCTGCCCTTATGCGAAGGGCGCGACCGGCAACGTCGCGACCGAGGACGTCGTGTACCTGTTGCACGGCATGGGGATCGAGACCGGCGCCGATCTGTCGCAGCTCGTCGAAACGGGCCAATGGATCTCGCGCCAGCTCGGACGCGCGTCGTCGTCGCGCGCGGGCAACGCGATTGCGGCCAAGCTCGCCGCATAACGCGCGTGCCCCCGCGCCCGTCGCCGGCTGCGATCAGCCCCGTGCCTTCGCCGTGCGTGTCGGTCTGCCGCATCGACGAAAGGACTTCGCTGTGCACCGGCTGCTGGCGTACGATCGCGGAAATCGCGGCCTGGGGCCAAATGAGCGACGACGAGAAGCGCGACGTCTGGCGCCGACTGAACGAGCGCCGGCTGCGGCCCGGCAGCGCTGCGTGACGGAGGAGAACGAATGAGTGCCGACATCTGCTGGTATTTCGATTTCGTGTCGCCGTATTCGTACCTGCAGCACGCGGTGATGTCGCGCCATCCGGAGCTGGCGCAGGCCGAGCCGAAGCCGGTGCTGCTGGCCGGCCTGCTCAGCCACTGGGAAAGCAAGGGGCCGGCGGAGATCCCGCCGAAGCGGCTGCACACGTACCGGCAGGTGGTCTGGCTGGCGAACAAGCACGACGTGCGACTGAAGCTGCCGGCGGCGCATCCGTTCAACCCGCTGCCGCTGTTGCGGCTGTCGATCGCGCTCGGGAATTCGCGCGACGTCGTCGATGCGCTGTTCCGGTTCGTCTGGCTCGAAGGCCATCTGCCGACCGAGGCCGAGCCGTTCGCCGCGCTGTGCCAGCGGCTCGGCGTCGACGACCCCGATGCCGAGATCGCGCGGCCCGAGGTCAAGGAGGGTCTGCGGCGCAACACCGAAGAGGCGATCGGTCACGGCGTGTTCGGCGTGCCGACGCTGCGGATCGGCGCGTCGACGTTCTGGGGCTTCGACATGACCGAAGCGGCCGTCGCGTGCCTGCGCGGTGATCCGGTGTTCGAGTCGGCGGCGATGAAGCGCGCCGGCGCGTTGCCCGAAGGCATCCACCGCAGCGTGCGGTGATCGAGCGCGCGCAACAGCGTTTCGCCGAACGGCCGGTCAGCGGCGCCAGCTACCGGCGCGCCACGCGCATCGTCGCCGTCGCCGTCAGCGCGCTGGTGGTCGTGATGGTCGCGCGCTGGCTGATCCAGCTGCCCGAGCGCGACTGGACGCTGGTCGGCGGCGCGCTGCTCGCGATGCTGCCGCTGCTGTACTGGCTGCCCACGGTGCTGTACGGGCAGACCCGAATCGACGGGCGCGGCATCCGGCAGGACGGAATGTTCGGCCGCGAGGTCGAATGGCACCAGATCCAGCGCGTGCGCTTCTCGCGGGCGCTGCTGCAGCCGCGGCTGATGGTCAGCGCCGGGTTCCCGAAGATCCGCTCGTTCTACAGCGGCACACCGCAGCTGGACGACGCGTTCGACGAGATCGAGACGATCTTCATGCCGCGATGAAGCTGCCGCCGACCGTCCGCTTCCTCGAGCGCGACTGGCTGTCGTCGAACGGCGTGCTGTTCGACGGCGCCGAGTCGACCGTGCTGGTCGACAGCGGCTATGACAAGCATGCGCCGCTGACGCTTGCGCTGGTGCGGCATTCGCTGGGCGGGCGCCCGCTCGATCTGCTGGTCAACACGCACCTGCACTCGGATCACTGCGGCGGCAACGCGATCCTGCAGCGCGAGTACGGGTGCCGCACGCTGATTCCCGCAGCCAGCGCCGCCGCAGTGCGCGACTGGGATCCGCAACGGTTGACGTTCGCCGACGTGCGCCAGCGCTGCGAGCGCTTCGGGTTCGACGGCACCTACGACGACGGCGAGCGGCTGCAGCTCGGCGGCCTGTCGTGGCAGGCGATCGCTTCGCCTGGTCACGATCCGGAATCGCTGGTGCTGTACAACGCCGACGAGGCGCTGCTGATCTCCGCCGATGCGCTGTGGGAGCATGGCTTCGGGCTGATCTTCCCCGAGCTCGACGGCGGCTCGGGTTTCGCGCAGCAGCGCGCAGTGCTCGAGCGGATCGCGACGCTGACGGTGCGGTGCGTTCTGCCCGGGCACGGTCCGGCTTTCACCGACGTCGCTGCCGCGCTGGAGCGTTCGTTCTCGCGGCTCGAGCGGCTCGAGGCCGATCCCGAGCGCAATGCGCGGCACGCGGTCAAGGTGCTGCTGAAGTTCACGCTGCTCGAGCACGAGTCGCTGCCGCTGCAGGAT
>DATLGW010000430.1:0-2169 GCA_035540315.1 Burkholderiaceae bacterium
GTCCCGAGTCGATTGCAGCGCTGGTCGAACCCGACCAGGTGCACCGCGACGTCTACATCGATCCGCAGGTGTTCGAGCTCGAGCTGCGGCACCTGTGGGGCGACGGCTGGATCTATGTCGGCCACGACAGCCAGGTACCGCGGCCGGGCGATACGGTGTCGGCGCGAATTGCCGGCAGCAGCACGGTGGCGATGCGGCGCGACCACGACGGCGGGGTTCGCGTGACGGGCAGCGCAACCCAGGGCGGCGGCGCGGAGCCCGGCTTCGTGTCCGCGTCGTACCGCGGATTCGTGTTCGCGCACTGCGGCGCCGCCGCGCCGGCGCCTGCGCAGGCGGCCGAAGCGCTCGCAAGCGATTTCGGCGACATGCTGGCCGTGCTCGACAACGTCGCCGACCGCTCCCCGCTGGGGCGGCTCGAGATCGCAGGCGGCTGCGTTCGGACGCTGGTTCGCGCGAACTGGAAGATCTACGTCGAGAACATCAACGACACCGTGCATCCGCCGGTCACGCACGAGTCGTCGTCGGCGGCCGCGGTCGCGGTGTGGTCGGCGCAGCCGCCGGATGCCGACAAGCCGATGGCGATGCAGCAGCTGCTGCCGTTCGGCTCGGGCTGGGACTTCTTCGAGAGCATGGGGGCGCGCGCGCTGCGCAACGGTCACACGATCCTGGGCACCCGGTCGTCGATCCACGCCGGTTATGCCGGCATGCCCGGATACGAGCCCGCGCTGCGGGCGGCGCACGGCGACGAACGCGCGCGGCAGGTGCTCTCGTTCGCGCCGCAGAACGCGGTGTTCTTTCCGAGCCTTTCGGTCAAGGCGTCGCCGCCGGCGATCCGCGTGATCCGGCCGCTGGCGGTCGACCGCACGCTGATCGAGGCCTGGTCGCTGCGGCCGGCCGGCGCGCCCGATGCGCTGCTGCAGCGCGCGACGATGTACAACCGGCTCGTGTTCTCGCCGATGTCGGTCGTCGCGCACGACGACCTGCACGTGTTCGAGTCGATCCAGCGGGCGCTGCCGGCGCGCGGCAATCCGTGGGTGAGCCTGCACCGCGGCCACGATCCCGCCGAGCGCGACGCCGACGCGCGCGATGCCGGCGGCACCAGCGAGCTGCTGATGCGAAACCACTACCGCGCGTGGGCGCGGCGGATCACCGAGTCGATGCGGCGCAGCGCGCGCTGACGCGCATGGATCGCGAGTCGCGGCGGCGCGCGACCCCGCAAGCCTATCGGCGCCGCCGGCGCGTCGGCGGCTGCCACCGATACGGTTCGAGCTGCGGCACGCGCAGCACGCGCACCATCCGCAGCGCCGATTCGTCGCCGCGGTAGTAGCCATCGACCCGCAGCGTTTCGGAGAACCCGCAGGCGCGGTAGAACGCGCGCGCGGCAGTGTTCTGCTCGCGCAGCTCCAGGTGCAGCGATGCGATGCCGGCGGTCATCGCCGATACCGTCAGCCAGTCGACCAGCCGGGTCGCGATCCGCTGGCGCTGGAACTCTCGGCGCACCGCCAGCAGCACCAGGTGCGCGCGTTCGTCGCCGAAGTGCATGATCGCGAAGCCGGCAATTCCTGCCGCGGTGCATGCGACCACGGCCGCGGTCTCGGGCTCCTCGATCAGCTTGCGGATCCGCTCGGGCCGATAGCTCCAGCCCAGCCCGGCCTCGATCAGGTCGCGCGACATCACCGCGATCGCGTTCGCGTCGGCGGCCGTGGCCAGCCGCAGCGCCGTCGCGGTCGCGGCCATCGCGTCAGTCGCGACGGCTCCCGGTGACCTGCACCGGTTTGCCGTCGGGCCCGGTCATCGTGCCCACCAGCGTGTCGCCCTTGACCGTCGCCTTCAGCGTGCGCCGCGCGCCGTTCGCATCGGGCAGCTCGAGCGTCAGCGCGTCGCCGCGCAGCGCTGCGCCGGCCAGCGGCTGGCGCTTGCCGCCGACGTTGGCTTCGCCGCTGACCTTCTGGTAGTTCTGCTGCAGCGCCAGCGTGATCGGATTGCCGCCGCCCTGCTCGCGCAGCGTCCAGTTGCCGGCGACGCGCGCCGGCACGATCCACAGGTAGCCGGTGCGGAAGTCGACCTCGAACTTCGCATCGGGCTCCCAATCGCCCATCGTGAACGCATGCGAAGTCACGCGGGTGCCGGGGGCCATCTTCAGGATCGTCGGGCGCAGCCGCAGGTTCA
>DATLGW010000431.1:0-2376 GCA_035540315.1 Burkholderiaceae bacterium
GGCTACGGCCGCGGCGAGCTGCTGCCGCATTCGGACGTCGACCTGCTGGTGCTGGTGCCCGAGGCGCTGACCGAGCACGAGGCGCGGCGGATCGAGCGCTTCGTGTCCGCTTGCTGGGATCTCGGCATCGAGATCGGCCACAGCGTTCGCAGCATCGCACAGTGCGCGACCGAGGCCGCCGCCGACATCACCGTCCAGACCAGCCTGCTCGAGCGCCGCTTTCTCGCCGGCAGCCGGCCGCTGTACCGGCAGCTGTCGGCCGAGCTGCAGCGCGGCCTCGATCCGCGCGCGTTCTTCCGCGGCAAGCTGCTCGAGATGCGCCAGCGTCATGCGAAGTTCCAGGACAGCGCCTACAGCCTGGAGCCGAACACCAAGGAGAGTCCCGGGGGCCTTCGGGACCTGCAGCTGGTGCTGTGGGTCGCGGGGGTCGCGGGGGTCGGCCACAGCTGGAGCGCGCTCGCGCAGCGCGGGATGATCACCCGCAGCGAGGCGGCGCTGCTGTCGGCCAAGCAGCGCACGCTGCGGACGATCCGCGCGTGGTTGCACGTGATCTCCGGCCGCCGCGAGGATCGGGTCGTGTTCGATCTGCAGGCGCAGGCGGCGGCGGCGATGGGGATTCGCGGCGCCGACGTGCGGGTGGCGAGCGAGCAGCTGATGCAGCGCTACTACTGGGCCGCGAAGACCGTCACGCAGCTGACGACGATCCTGCTGCAGAACATCGAGGCAGAGCTGTTCGAGCTGCCGTCCGACGCCGCGCCGATCGATGCCGAGTTCAGCGATCGGCACGGATTGCTCGACGCGAACGACCATGCGCTGTTCGAGCGCGATCCGAGCGCGATCCTGCGGGCGTTCCTGACGATGCAGCGCAACTCGCAGCTGACCGGGATGACCGCGCCGACGCTGCGGGCGATCTGGCGCGCGCGGCTGCGGATCGATGCGAAGTTCCGCCGCGACCCGGCCAACCGCGCGCTGTTCCTGCAGATCCTGCAGGCGCCGCGCGGCATCACGCACGAGCTGCGGCGGATGAACCAGTGGTCGGTGCTCGGCCGCTACCTGCCCGCGTTCCGGCGCATCGTCGGACGGATGCAGCACGACCTGTTCCACATCTACACGGTCGACCAGCACATCCTGATGGTGATCCGCAACCTGCGCCGGTTCACCGTCGCCGAGCATGCGCACGAATACCCGTTCTGCAGCCAGCTGATGGTCGCGTTCGAGCGTCATTGGCTGCTGTACATCGCAGCGCTGTTCCACGACATCGCGAAGGGGCGCGGCGGCGACCACTCGCAGCTCGGCCGCGCCGATGCCGGTCGCTTCTGCCGGCAGCACGGGCTGACCGACGAAGACACCAAGCTGGTCGAGTTCCTGGTCGAGCACCACCTGACGATGTCTTCGGTCGCGCAGAAGCAGGACCTGAGCGACCCGGACGTGATCGCGCGGTTCGCCGCGCTGGTTCGCACCGAGCGGCGGCTGACCGCGCTGTACCTGCTGACCGTCGCCGACATCCGCGGCACCAGTCCGAACGTGTGGAACGCGTGGAAGGCGAAGCTGCTCGAGGACCTGTACCGGCTCGCGCGCCGGGCGCTGGGCGGTCACAGCGAAAGCGCCGACGAGCGGCTCGATTCGCGGCGTGCCGAGGCGATCCGGATCCTGAACCTGTACGGCTTGTCGCCCGAGGGCTATCGCAAGTTCTGGGAGCGTCTGGACATCGGTTATTTCCTGCGCAACGAACCGCAGGACATCGCCTGGCAGACGCGCGCGCTGTACCGGCGCGCCGACTCGCCGCAGCCGACGGTGCGGACCCGGCTGGCGCCGATCGGCGAGGGTTTCCAGGTCGTCGTCTACGTGCCCGACCAGCCGGCGCTGTTCGCCCGCATCTGCGGCTACTTCGACAGCAAGAACCTGTCGGTGCTCGATGCGCGGATCCACACGACGCGCCACGGCTACGCGCTCGACAGCTTCCTCGTCGTCGATCCGACGATCGACCGGGCGCACGCGGCCGCGCACTACCGCAACATCCTGTCGCTGGTCGAGTCCGAGCTGTCGGCACGGCTGGCCGAGCAGCGGCCGCTGCAGCCGCCGGTGCACGGCCGCACGTCGCGGCGCTCGCGTTATTTCCCGATCCAGCCGCAAGTGGACTTGCGCCCCGACGAGCGCGGCAATCGTTACCTGCTGTCGGTCAGCGCGAACGACCGCACCGGCCTGCTGTACGCGATCGCGCGCACGCTCGCGCTGCGCGGCGTGAACCTGCAGGCGGCGCGGATCATGACGCTGGGCGAGCGGGTCGAGGACACGTTCCTCGTCGACGGGCCGACGCTGTCGAACCCGAAGGCGCAGATCCAGCTCGAGCGCGACCTGCTGGCGGCGCTGCAGGGC
>DATLGW010000432.1:0-5036 GCA_035540315.1 Burkholderiaceae bacterium
GCCGGCGTCGCTCGGTAGGGGTAGTGGAACAGCAGGTTGCGCCGCGGCGGCAGCTCGGCCGCCCGGATCGCCCGCCCCGTCGGATCGACCAGGCGGCTGCGCTGGTACAGCTTGGGCGGCGCTGCGGCGACCGCCGCGAAGGCCTGCTCGGTCACCAGACCGACCGCGCAGGTGGCGAGGAAATCACGTCGCTGCATCGTTCGATGATCGCTCCGGAAGCGCTGCGGCGACGGCAGCGCCGGCAGGACCCGGCACGCGCTGCGCGCAGCGAGTCGCCATTGTGCCGGATCAGTCCGTGCGGGGGGCGTGACGAATCGCGCCGGTATGGACTTCGAACTTCGCCGCACGGCGGTCGTCGAAGAACCAGCGCAGCGTCTGTCCGACCGTGCGGAACGCGATCTGGTCCCACGGGATCTCGGCTTCCGAGAACAGCCGCACCTCCAGACTCTCGGTGCCCGGGTCGAAGTCGAGCGCCAGCAGGTCCGCACGGTAGAACACGTGCACCTGCTGCACATGGGGCACGTCGATCATCGAGAACACCGGGCCCAGCGCGATCTTCGCGCCGGCTTCCTCGACCGTTTCGCGGGCGGCACCCTCGGCAGTCGTCTCGCCGTTCTCCATGAAACCGGCCGGCAGCGTCCAATAGCCGTAGCGCGGCTCGATCGCGCGCCGGCACAGCAGCACGCGGTCCTCCCACACCGGGATCGTGCCGAGCACGAGCCGCGGGTTCTGGTAATGGATCGTGCCGCAGCTCATGCAGCAGTAGCGCGGGCGGTTGTCGCCCGCCGGCACGCTCAGCTGCACCGGGCTGGCGCAGTGCGAACAGAACTTCATCGGTTGCAGTGATCCGGCAGCGGGTCGCTCGTGCTGAGTGCCGGCAGTTTAGCAGCGGCCTCGGACGGCTGCGGTCCACATCGGCGAGGCGGCGCATCGTTCCGCTGATCGTCGGCCTGGGCTACGATCCGATCTGGTGGGGGATCGTCAGCGTTGCGTGCTCGAGTTGTGCACTGGCACGCGGCCGCTCGGCATGAACCTGGTCGTGACTCACCCGATTGCACCCGACGTGTCGACCGACCGCTGTGACGCTCCGACGGTACCGTCCCCGGCCGAACTCGCATCGGAGCGTCCGTTGCAGCCGCTGCAGCTGCTTTCTTACCTTCCGTACCAGATCGGTTTGCTGTCGGGCCGCTTTCGCGCCGCTCTGTCGCGTCGCGCGCTCGACGAGCGCGACCTGTCGGTCCCCGACTGGCGGGTGCTGGTGCTGATCGGCGAGGTCGGCTACCCGTCGGCACGCGACGTGGTCGCGAATTCCGACATGGACCACGTGACAGTGCACCGCGCGGTGATGCGGCTGATGGCCAAGGGGCTGCTGCATCGCGTTGCCGACCCCGGCAATCGCAGATTGAAGCTGCTGCAACTGACCCGGGCCGGCGCGGACCTGCTCGACCAGGTGAGTCCGATCGCCCGTCAGCTGCAGGACCAGATGCTCGACGCGCTGACCGAAGAGGAGGCGGCAGTATTCCGCGCGGCGATGGAAAAGCTGCTGAAGCGTTTTCCGCGTCCGTCGGAGCCGACGTCGCAGTCGTCCGCGGGCGCCGCTGCTGTGGACAGCGACGGACTGCAGGCGCCGCTGCGGTCGACCGGCGCAGCCCCTGCACGTCGCTCGGTCAGCAGTGCCCGTCGCGCCGCGCGCCGGCGCCGACAACTCGGCTGATCCGAGCGCACGATGCGGCGCCCCGTTTTGCGTGCACTGCAGCAAAGTGCTATCATCTCACTCTTCAGACGCGGGGTGGAGCAGTCTGGCAGCTCGTCGGGCTCATAACCCGAAGGTCGCAGGTTCAAATCCTGCCCCCGCAACCAGAATTCAAAGGGCCACGATCAGCGTGGCCCTTTTGTTTCATCTGCCCCCCGCACGCCCTCAATAGCCGCCGGACATCTCGTCCCGCGATATTGCGCCGGCTGCGCGGGAAGGCGCATCGCCTGCGCGCGCGGTCGTTGCATCCGAGGTGCCGGAGGCGGTGGGCGGCGCGGCGCATCCGCCGCCGGCAGCGAGCATCACGGCGATCAGAAACGCGATGCGAAGCAAGTCGGCAGCCATCTGCACCTCCGTCCACAGTCGGTTCAGCGAGCATCGTCCGCCGTGGCCCGCGGCGGCGCAAGTCCCGCTCGGCCCATTCATCCTCGTGTGCGCTCGCCGGCAGCCCCGCTCGGCGGCTCGTGTTCAGGCGGGTCCGCAGGTCGAGCTTTCGCGGGCACTTCGATTCCCGATGAAGCCGCGAGGGGCGTGATCGGCTGACCGGGCCGCAGCCACCAGGCCAACAGGCTCAGCAACAGAATCAAGCCGGCGACGACAGGTTGCGTCAAGACCGCCTCTCCAGGTGAGGACAATCATCCACTGATCCCGCCGCAGGCGGAGCTTGCGACGGATGGCAAGCAGGGTCTTTGGCTGCGGCGGGCCAGCCAGGGCTGCTTCGTCGAATCGCTCGAGCGGCAGCGGCAGCGGAATGCGCGCATCGGGGGTGGTGCGCACCGGTCCGAAAGCCGACGGAGCAATTTGCGGGCCTCGCGGCTTGACCGGTGCGGCGACGCAGCGCAAGATGGCTTTGCCCCCGTCTTCGCCAGCCGGGGTGCGTTCCGCCTGAATTCGTTTGCGCCGGAGGAAGCGCTGCGCCGACGCTCGACCGAGCCAACGGAGCCAGTGCCTTACACCAAAGCCCCGACGTTACGCGCACATCTGATCGGACTGGTGATCGTCGCGCTCGTGCCACTGGCGCTTTTCGGCACGCTGATCGCGAAGCAGCTGGTCGACGAGCGGACGCGCAACGAGCGGGTACGCCTCGAGGGTCGCGCGACCACGTTGCTCAGCGCGGTCGACCGCTTGCTTCTGGGTCATGTCGCATCGCTGCAGGCGGTCACGGTCGCGCCCGCGTTGCAGCAGGGCGAAGAGGAGACGTTCCGGCAATACCTGTCGCGACTGCTCGCCACGCAGCCCGAGTGGGCGACGATCAATGTCTCGCGCACCGACGGACAGCAGGTGCTGAACCTGCTGGTCGAGCCAGGCCAACCGCTGCCGAGGATTCCGGCCGAGGACACCAGTCTCGAAACGGTGTTGCGACAGAGAACGCCGGTCATCGGCGATCTGGTGCTGGGACCGAGCACCGACGTGCTGGACTTTGCAGTGCGCACCCTGATCAGCGATGCGCAGGGGCAGACCCACATCCTGTCGGCGATCGTGAAGCCGCAGAGCCTCGACCGTCTGCTGAACGAGCAGGATTTCCCGAGCGGGTGGATCGTCTTGATCCTCGATCGCAACAATCGGATCGTTACTCGGTCGAGCGACGCCCAGACGTTCCGGGGCCGGTACGCGGCGGACAGCCTGCGGCGCGCGCTCGACGCCGCGTCTCCGCGTCGCGCGCTCGGTTGGATCAGCGACGGCGTGACGCTCGAGGGAACCGAGGTCGAGATGCATTACCGGCGCTCGCCGGAGAGCGGCTGGTCGGTCGCCGTCGGGGTTCCGGCCGATGCGTTCACGTCCGCGGCGCGTCATGCGGCGGCGATGCTGGTCGCGGGTTTGATCCTCGCGTTGGCCACCGGTCTGACCGCAGCGCTGTTTCTGGCGCGGCGCATCTCGCGTCCGATTGCAGCGCTGGTCGCCGCGGCGCAAGCGATTCGCGGCAACCGCAGCGCCGACGTGCCCGGCGATCTGCATATCCGGGAGCTGCACGTGCTGGGCGACGCGTTGCGTCTGGCGGATCGCGCCGTGCAGGAACGCGCGGATCTGGTCAAGCGGGAGCAGGATGCATTGAAGGCTGCGGACGCCGCGAAAGACCGCTTCCTCGCGATGCTGGCGCACGAGCTTCGCCATCCGCTGTCGGCACTGCGCGCTGCGGCGTATCTCGTGCAACTGGGCTCGACCGAGGCAGCGAACGCGCGGGAAGTCATCACGCGGCAGACCGAACAGATGGCCCGACTGATCGACGATCTGCTCGATGTCGGAGGCATCGCGGCCGGGACGTTCAGTCTGCGGCGCGAGCGCATGGAGCTGTCGGCGCTGCTCGACGACGTGCTCGGCTCGTTGTCGATGGCCGGACGCCTGTCGCATCACACGCTGGCGGTGAGCAAGCAGGAGGCGTGGGTCAACGGCGACGTCGAGCGATTGCGACAGGTGCTGTGGAATCTGCTCGACAACGCCGTCAAGTTCACGCCGGCAGGCAAGCGCATCGAGGTGCGGCTGCGCAGCGACGTGGACCGCGCGGTGCTCGAGGTCCAGGATCAAGGGGCGGGCCTCGATCCGACAGAGACCGAACGGATCTTCAGCCTGTTCGCGCGCGGCACGGATGCGGCGACGGTCGGTGCCGGCGGTCTCGGCGTTGGGCTGGCGCTGGTCCGCAAGATCGTCGAGCTGCACGGCGGGACGGTGACGGCGGTCAGCG
The DNA here is from genome assembly GCA_035540315.1 of Burkholderiaceae bacterium. Classification (GTDB taxonomy): domain Bacteria; phylum Pseudomonadota; class Gammaproteobacteria; order Burkholderiales; family Burkholderiaceae_E; genus DATLGW01. The sequence goes on from DATLGW010000432.1 coordinate 4,434, forward strand.
AAGGCCGGCATCGTGGAGCGTGTTTCGCGGTCGTGCTGCCGCTGGCCGATCGTGCGCATCCGGCAGCCACCGGGGACGAGGAGGCGGTGCTGCCGCAGCTGAAGACGAGCTCCAGCTTTCGCTCCTAAGCTGCTGAAGCAGCAGCCGTTTTTTTGTCCGAGACTGCAGCCGGAACGATTCCATTCCGGGTCTCGCGCCAGTAAAATTTCGGACCGCGCCCTCGCAAGAAATCCCCCTGAGGTTGCGCTTGCAGTATCCGAATTCGTTGCACCCGCGCCGGCGCAGCCCGCTGCGGTGCTTGCCGGCGCTGCGCCTGAATCCTGCCGGCGGGCCGGCGCCGGCACCGACGATCCCGACATGGAAGGAGACCCGATGAGCGTTTTCCAGACCGAACGCCTGCGCAGCTTCGCTGCCGCCCAGATCGCGACCCCCACGATTCCCGATGCGCTGCGGGTCAGGCCGCTCGCGCGCAGCCTGGAATCGGCGGTCGCGCTGGTGTCTGCTGCCGGCGGCGACGGCCGGCCGCTGCAGGGGCTGCGGCCGTTCGTTGCGAAGCAGCTGCGCGGGCCGCTGCAGCGCGAGATCGGGGTCTATCGCTGGCTC
>DATLGW010000433.1:0-1618 GCA_035540315.1 Burkholderiaceae bacterium
GCCGTACCGCTACGGCATTGCACAGCGCAGGATCGCGCAAGCGCAGCTTCGGCTGACCTCCGACGTGATCGATCAGGTCACGCAGGTGCGGCAGGCGTGGGTCAGGGCGGTCGCGGCACGCCAGACGCTCGGGTATGCCGAGCAGGTGTTCGAGAGCGCGGAAGCCGGTGCCGAGCTCGCGCGACGGATGCAGGCGGCCGGCAACTTCAGCCGCCTTCAGCGGGCGCGGCATCAGGCGTTCTACGCGGATGCTGCAACGCGGCTGGCGACCGCTCGGCATGCCGCGACGGCAGCCCGTGAGGAACTGGTCCGGTTGCTGGGCCTGGACGACGCGCAAGCGGCACGCCTGCGGTTGCCGGAGCGACTGCCGGATCTGCCGAAGGCACCGCTCGCGCCGGAGGTGATCGCACGGACGGCGACCGACGCCCGGCTCGACGTTCGGCTGGCACGGTCCGCGGTGGAGAGCAGCGCGCGGGCGCAAGGGCTGGAGTCGGTCTTGACGCTGACCGACATCGAGCTGGGCGTGGGCCGGGTCACTGAACGGGATCTCGCCGACGGACATCGCGCGCGGGGTGCCGCATACGAGATCGAGCTTCGGCTGCCGATCTTCGATTGGGGCGGCGCGCAGCGGAACGCGTTGACTGCGCAGACGCTGGCCGCGGCGAACCTGCTGGAGGCAACGCTGCGCAGCGCCGGGTCGAACGTGCGCGAGAGTTATTCCGCGTATCGGACCGCACATGACATCGCGAAGCACCACCGGGAGGAGGTCGTCCCGCTGCGGCAGACGATCTCGGACGAGAACCTGCTCAGGTACAACGCGATGCTGATCGGCGTGTTCGAGCTGCTGGCGGACTCGCGCGACCAGGTGGCCAGCGTGATGGCGGCGATCGCCGCCGAGCAGCAGTTCTGGCTGGCGGACGCGGCGCTGCAGGCTTCGATCATCGGCAAGCCGATGGCCGCCCCGATCGCCGGAATCGGGGCGGGCGTTGCCGGCGGGGGAGGAGATCCGCATTGATCGCACGTGGATCGATGACGACAGCGCACATCGATGCGGCGGCGCCGAGCCGACGCAACCAAGGAATCAGATGAACTCGAGAAGGCATTTCCTGAATCTCGCCGCCGCCGGCGGCGCGGTGGCTGCCGCTGCGGTGAGTCGCGTCGCATTGGCGGCGCTGCCCGAGCCGGTGATCCAGACCGGAGCCGCGACTGCGCCGCCGCTGGTGCCCAACACCGGGCGCCCTTACCAGCCGGTCGTCACGCTGAACGGCTGGAGCCTGCCGTGGCGGATGAACGGCAACGTCAAGGAGTTCCACCTGGTGGCCGAGCCGGTCGTGCGCGAGATCGCGCCGGGAATGAAGGCGCACCTGTGGGGCTACAACGGGCAATCGCCGGGTCCGACGATCGAAGTCGTCGAGGGCGACCGCGTGCGCATCTTCGTGACCAACCGGCTGCCCGAGCACACGACGATCCACTGGCACGGCCAGCGGCTGCCGAACGGGATGGACGGCGTGGGCGGGATCACGCAGCCGCACATCCCGTCGGGCAAGACGTTCGTGTACGAGTTCGTCGCCCGCCGCAACGGAACGTTCAAGTACCACCCGCACGCCGACGAGATGGT